>NZ_QQSV01000004.1 GCF_003351145.1 Meiothermus sp. QL-1
GAGTATCTTGGCCACGTCCGAGGGGGCCCACCTGGGCGGCACGGAGAGGAACAGATGCACGTGGTCGGGCATGACCTCCATGTCCAAAACGATCCAGTCCCTCATCGAGCAGGTCTCCCGGAATACCTGCATCAGCCTTTCGCGCACCTCGCCTACAAAAGCGTGCCTGCGGTACTTGGGGGTGAACACCAGATGGTAGTTCAGATTGTAATGTGAATGGCGTGTAGTGCGCTCTTTTGGCACGTGCATATGATAGCACATCCGCCGCCCACTATGCTATGGGCTCCTTCGGAGCACGTGGAGGAGTCCATGTATCCCCGGTTTGAAAACCGGGGGATTATAGATCCCCCACACCCCCTCTTTTCTCTAAACGCCCCGCCGCCAGCGGGCTGCCTTGACGGTGTTGTAAAGGAGCATGGCCACCGTCATAGGGCCCACCCCCCCGGGCACCGGGGTCAGGGCCGAGGCCACCTGGGCCACCTCGGGGGCCACATCGCCCACCAGGATATCGCGGCCCTCCGGGCTTTGCCCTACGCGGTTGATGCCCACGTCCACCACCACCGCCCCGGGCCGCACCATCTCAGGGGTGATGAGACCGGGCCTGCCCACAGCGACCACCAGGACGTCGGCCCGACGGCAGACCTCGGGGAGGTTATGGGTGCGGGAGTGGGCCAGGGTCACGGTGGCGTTCTCCCTGAGCATCAGCGCCGCCAGGGGTTTGCCCACCAAATTGCTGCGCCCCACGATCACCACTTCCCTGCCCGCCAAAGGAATGCGGTAATGCTTCAGCAGGCGCACCACCCCCGCAGGCGTACAGGACTCCAGCGCCTCCAGGCCCATCCAAAGCCGCCCGGTGTTGAGGGGGGTCAGCCCGTCCACGTCCTTCTGGGGGTCGATAGCCTGCAAAACGGCGTTGAAGTCGACCTGAGGCGGCAGGGGCGACTGCACCAGAATCCCGTCCACACCGGGGTCCGCATTCAAGCGGGCGATGTGGGCCAGCAGGGCTTCTTGGGGAGTGCCGGCAGGGAACACGTCCACCTGGCTGGACAGGCCTAGCCGTCTGGCCTGGCGGTCCTTGAGGCGCACGTAGGCCACCGAGGCAGGGTCGTCCCCCAGACGCACCACCCGCAGGTGGGGTACGTAGGGCATCTGGGCCAGAAGGGCCCGGAGTTCGGCGTATACAGCTTCGGCTACCGGAGGA
Organism: Meiothermus sp. QL-1; assembly: GCF_003351145.1. Taxonomy (NCBI): domain Bacteria; kingdom Thermotogati; phylum Deinococcota; class Deinococci; order Thermales; family Thermaceae; genus Meiothermus; species Meiothermus sp. QL-1. The sequence goes on from NZ_QQSV01000004.1 coordinate 1,202, forward strand.
CCTGCAAGTCGCAACATCGCATCTCCTAGACTTTACGCAGAAGAGCAGGGCCAGCCATCCAGGCTGGTCGCCCAGGGCGAAGGGCTCAGTCCCGCTCGAGCTTGGCGGTTGCTTCGAACTCACCCGCCTCTATGCGCGCAAGCAGGCGGGCCAGCACCCCATTCACGAAGCGCCCGGAGTCCTCACCCCCATAGCGCTTGGCAATTTTCACCGCTACCTCGATCAGGGGGGCGTAGGGGGTAGGCTCGAACAGCATCTCGTAGGCCGCCAGGCGCAGCACCGAAAGGTCGGTCTGGGCCATCTGACCAAAGCTCCAGCCCTGGATGGTGGACCGAAGCGCCTCGTCCACCAAGGACCGCTGCGCCTGGTAGCCCTGCACCAGCCGGCTGGCAAAGGCCAGGCTTTCCTCGTCCAGCGCCTCCCCCTCCTCGGAGGCCTGGGCCTCCCTCACATGCTGCCAGGCCTCTTCCAGGGAAACCCCACCCACCGTGTGCTCGAAGAGGGCCTTGAAGGCCAGTTCGCGCGCCTTACGCCGCATGGGGCTCCTTGTATTCCACCGCCACCACGGTCACGTTCACCGCTTGCACCCTGAGGCCGGTGGAGGCTGTGATCACCTCGGCCACCGCCCGCTGGGCCTCCCGGGCCGCTTCGATGAGCGAACGCCCGTACTCCACGCTCAGGTTTAGGTCCACCGTAAGGTTGTCCCCGTCCCGCTCAACCCGCACCGGCCGGCCCCGCCGGGAAAACACCTCCCCCACGCTGCGGGCCGTGCCCTGGGCCAGCCGAACCCCCTTCTGTTCTTCCAAAGCCAGGGTCACCAGGCTCACGAGGGCCGACTCGGATAGGTCGTAATCCACCATACCCGTAGTTTACCGCCTCAGTAGGGCAGGGGCCAGGTGCGGAAGTAATCGCGAATCCTACCCCACAGGCCCACCAGGCCGCGGGGCTCCAGAATCAGAAAGAGAAGAATCAGCGCGCCAAAGGCCACGCTCCGCCAGGCCGCAAGCTGGGCCACGTATTGCGGCCCAAAAGCCCCGGCAATCACGCTCAGAAGCTCGGGAACGAGCACGATGAAGACCGAGCCCAAGACCGCCCCCAGGACCGTACCCGCCCCGCCCACGATCACAATCGCCAGGTACTGGATGCTAAAGGCCAGCACGAAGTTGTCCGGGGTCACCGCGCCCAGCAGGTGCATCAGGATGCCCCCCGCCACCCCGCCGTAGAAGGCCGAGAGGGCAAAGGCGGTGAGCTTGGCGCGTACCAAATCCACCCCTGAAAGCTGGGCCGAAAGGTCGTTGTCCCGCACCGCAAACCAAGCCCGCCCCGCTCGGGTGGAAAGCAGGCGCTTGGCGTAGAAAAACATGGGGATGGCGAAGGCCAGCCCGATGTAGAAGACCACCCGGTCATCGGCCAGCAGAAAGCCCAGAAAGGTTCCCTCGGCCGGCAGCTTGCGCCCGGCCACCCCGCCGGTGAACTCAACCCAGCGCTTGAACACATAGTCGGCCAGGAACTGAAAGGCCAGGGTGGCAATGGCCAGGTAAACCCCCTTGATGCGGAGGGAGGGTATGCCCAGCACCACCCCAATCGCCCCGGCCACCACCCCCCCCAGGAGGATGCCCAGGGGGGCCAGATCGCCCGAGAGGTGGCTCGAGACGTAGGCCCCCACCCCCACGAAGGCCGCCTGGCCCAAGGAGATCTGGCCGGCCCCCCCCACCAGGAGGTGCAGGCCCAGCCCGGCCAGCGCCGCCACCAGAATCTGGGTGGCCACGAACATGGGGTACTGGGGTAGAAAAAGCGGCAGGAGCAGCAGCCCCACCAGGGCCAAAGCCAGCCAAAAGCGGCCCTGCGGGGTGCTGGCATAGGCCTCGTCCTGGCGGTAGTCCTCGCGCACGGTGCGAGAGAAGCGGCGGCTGAAAGCGTCGGTCAGGGTCTGGCTCAGGCGATACATGCGTCCTCCAAAGTTCAGGCCCCTACCCGCTGCGGCTGGCCAGTAGAAAAGCCCACCTCGGCCACCCGCACCTCGGCCTCGAGCACCCCCTGTCCCTCCAGATAGCGGATGGGTAGGGAGAGCCGGACCTGCTCTGAACCGTCGTACAGCGCGCGCAGAAGCTCGGCGTAGCGCGACTCCACCGCCCCCCGCTTGACCTTGCGGGTGCGGGTGATCTCCTCATCGTCGGCGTGGAGCTCCTTGGGCAGGATGGCAAAGCGCCGCACCCTGAGCTCCTCGGGCAGGCTCTCGCAGGCCATGCGCAGCTCCTGGCCTATGAGGGCATAGACCTCGGGGTGGGCGGCCAGGCTTTGGTAGGTGGTGAAGACGATGCCCCGCTTGCGGGCCCAGTTCTGGGTGTTTTCCGGGTCAAGCTCAATCAGCGCGGTCACAAAGGGTCTCCCGTGTCCGATGACCACCGCTTCGCGGATGTAGGGCGAGTACTTGAGGCGGTTCTCCAAAAACTGGGGAGCAAAGCGGGTCCCATCGCTCAAGGCCCCCACCTCCTTGAGGCGGCCCAGGAGGATCAGGTGGCCGTTCTCGTTGAAAAAACCCGCATCCCCGGTGCGGAACCAGCCATCCTCGGTAAAGCTCTCCCGGGTGGCGGTCTCGTTTTTGAAGTAGCCGGCGAAGACCTGGGGCCCCCGCACCTGGATCTCGCCGTCGGGGGCGATGCGCACCTCGGTCTTGGGCAGGGGCTTGCCCACCGTCTCGGGCGGGGTGTCGCCGGGCAGGTGGGCCACGGTGGTGGCCGCGGTCTCGGACTGGCCGTAGACCTGGCGGATATCCACCCCCAGCGCACGGAAAAAGGTGAAGACCTCGGGGCCCAGGGGTGCTCCACCGGTGGCCGCGATGCGGCAGGCCGCCAGGCCCAGCCTGGCCCTGATGGGGCGGGCCACCAGTGGGTAGGCCAAAGCCCGGGCCAGGTTCAGGCCAAAGCCGATGGGCTCCTTGCGGAACTCGCGCTGGGCGCACTCCAGCAAAACCCCCATCCCCCAGCGGTAGACCGCCTTCTTGAGCCCATCCGCATCCTCCATGCGGCTCCTGATGATGGCCGCAGCGTCCTCCCAGAGCCGGGCTGGGGCCAGGTAGAAGTCGGGCTGGACCTCCTTCAAATCCTCCCGCAGGGTGGCGGGGTCCTCGGGGAAGTGCACCACCGTGCCGTCGGTGAGGCTGCGCACCACCGTAAGCATCTGCTCGCCAATCCAGGGCAGGGGCAGGTAGGAGAAGACCCATTCCCCTCCTCGGACGTCGATGGTGGCCCGGCCCGCCTCGGCCCCCGCGATGAGCTGGGCGTGGGTGAGCATGGCCAGCTTGCTGCGGGCGGTGGTCCCCGAAGTAGGGGCGAGCAGGGCCACCGTATCCGGCCCCACCCGGGCGCGGGCCGCCTCCACCGCCTGGCGCGCCGCCGAGCGGCCCATCTCCACCACCCGGCTGAAGGGCTGGATCTTCTCGCTCCAGTAGCGGCTCATCCCGGCCTCTTCCCAGACCAGCACGAAGCGCAGCTTGTCCAGGTAGGGCAGCACCTTGTCGAGCTGCTCCTCATCGGAGAGCACAACCCCTCGGCACCCGGAGAACTCGAGGAAGTAGCCCACCTCCTCCGGCATGGCGTCGGCGTAGATGCCCATGGGCATCACCCCCAGGGTCTGGGCGGCCAGCTCGGCCTCCACCCACTCCGGGGCGTTCTGGCCCAGAATGGCCAGCACCCCCCCAGGCTCCAGACCGAGCTGGAGCATGCCCCCCGCCAGCTCCCGCACCCGCTTTTCTAGCTGGGCCCAGGAGGTGGTCTGCCAGACCCCCAAGCGCTTCACCCGCAGGGCCGGGGCCTGGGGGCGGGCCTGGGCGTGGCGAGCCAGGTGGTCAAGCAGGGTCTTCACGCCGACCTCCCCAGATAGGCCTCGGCCACCCGCGGGTCCTGGCGCACCCCGGCCGGCGAGCCCTGGTAGAGCACCTCGCCGTACGACATCACCATCACCCCGGTGGAAAGCTCCAGCACCGCTTTGAGGTCGTGCTCCACCAGGACCAGGGTCACCCCCCACTCCCGCCTGGCGTCGAGCAAAAAGCGGGCCAGGTCCTGTTTCTCCTCCAGGCTCAACCCCGCCATGGGCTCATCAAGCAGCAAAAGCCGGGGCCGTCCGGCCAGGGCCCGGGCCACCTCCACCCGCTTCTGCAGGCCGTAGGGCAGGGCCCCGGCCGGCATGTGGCGGTAGGGCGAGAGGTGCAGGTAATCGAGCACCTCCTCGGCGTGACGGCGAATCCGCCACTCCTGTGGGGCTCGCGGCAGCAGGTCGGTATACCCTCCCACGGCCAGCTCGGCCCCCAGTTTGACGTTGTCCAGCACGGTCATGCCGCGGAAGAGCTCGAGGTTCTGAAACGTCCGCCCCAGCCCCATCCGCACCCGCTCCTGGGGACTTCTGCCCGCCAGGTCCTCCCCCAGGAAAACCACCCGGCCCCGCTGCGGCCTGTAGAGGCCGGAAAGCACGTTCAGCAGGCTGGTCTTGCCCGCCCCGTTGGGGCCGATAATCGCGAACAAATCCCCCTCGGCCACGCTGAAGCTCACCCCCACCAGGGCCTTCACCCCACGAAAGGAAAGGTGGAGGTCCTGGGCCTCCAGAAGCACCCTAGCCAAAACTCACCTCCCTCATACCCACCGCTTCCTCCGACGGTAGCGCTTGGCCTCGGCAAAGCCGCCCGCCACCGCCCCGCCCAGGTAGAACTCCATCACGTCGGCATCGGCCTGGGCCTCCTGCGCGGTGCCTTCGAAGACAATACGCCCCTGCTCCATTACATAGACCCGCTCCACAACGGAAAAAGCCGCCCGGGCGTTCTGTTCTACCAGCAGCAGGGTCAGACCCTTTTCCCGCCGCAGCGCGTCCATCACGTTCATAACCTCCTCGGTGAGCTTGGGCGAGAGGCCCAGGCTGGGCTCGTCCACCACCAGGATTTTGGGCTCGGTGAGGAGGGCCATCCCCAGAAGGAGCATCTGCTGCTCGCCCCCTGAGAGATACCCCCCCTGCTCAAAGCGGCGCTCGTAAAGGCGGGGAAAGCGAGCGAAGATCTCCTCGGTTATCTCCTTCTGCCGCTCGGGGGAAAGCCGGTGCCCGGCAGCCCGCAGGTTCTCCAGCACGGTGAGATAGCGGAAGATGGGGCGGCCCTCGAGGATGGCGGTCAGCCCCAGCGCCGCCACCCGCAAAGCCGGCAGGTGGTGGGTCTCCTGGGCATTGATGCGAATCCGCCCGTCCAGCACCCGCCCGTCGTACTGGGGCAGCAGGCCCGCGATGGCCCGCACCAGGGTGCTCTTGCCGGCCCCGTTGGGGCCCAGCAAGGCCACCGCCTCCCCAGCCCCGGCCCGCATGCTCACCCCCTGCAGGGCCAGGATGACCCCCCGGTAGACCACCTTGAGGTTCTCGACCTGTATTTCTGCCATGCTACACCCGCTCGATGCGGTGCTGACCCAAAAGGCCGTAGGGCCGGAACAAGAGCACCAGCAAGACGATCACAAAGGGGATGGCCTGGGTGATGCCGGGCAGGAGCGACTCCAGGTAAAGCTGCGAGAAGGCCTCAATCACCCCGATGATAAGCCCGGCCAGGACCGCCCCTGGCACCGAGTCAAAACCCCCCAGAATGGCCACCGGGAAGACCACCAGGCCCAAAAGGACCAGGTGGTGCCCCGGCCCCCCGCCCCCAGCCGCCCCGGCCAGAAAGGCCCCGCCCACGGTGGCCATCACCGCCGAGATGCCCCAGGCCACCGCCACCACCCGCGGGGCATTGATGCCCAGGGCCAAAGCGGCGGTCTCGCTTTCGGAGATGGCCCGCAGGAGAACGCCATAGCGGCTGTACTTGAGCATGGCGATGAGCAGAAGGGCCAGCGGAAGGGCCAGAACGAGGCTCCAGACCGCTTTGGAGGAGAGGAAAATCCCCCCCAGGCCAAAGGCCAGGTTGGGCACCTCCTTGGGCGGCTGGAAGACGTTGGCCGCCCCCATGGCCTTCTGCTCTGGGCCCCAGATGAGCAAAGCGGCCCCGTCCAGGGCCGAGGCCAGCCCGATGGTGGCCATGATCACCGCCACCACATTGCGCCCCAGAAGGGGCCGCACAAAAACCCGCTCCACCAGCACCCCGAAGGCGAAGGCCAGGGGCAAGGCCAGCAGGATGGCGAACAGCAGCGGGAAGAAAAGCGAGAAGGTGTAGGTGAGATAGGCCCCAATGAGCAGGAACTCGGCGATGGCGAAGTTGACCACGCTGGTCGCACGGTAAACCAGGACAAAACCTGCCGCTATGACCGCGTACAAAGCGCCGTTGGCCAGGCCGTTGAGGGCCGTTTGGATAGTTAGGGATAAATCCATGCTGCCTCAACATGCCCTGCGGGCCCAGGCCCGCAGGGCCTTCTGCGGGGCCTTTAGACCCGGGTGCCGTCAATCCAGTCGCTGATGGCGTCGAAGCGGCCATCCCGCACGTTGGCCCGCCAGAGCCTGGTGTAGGGCAGCCGGCGGCTGACCCAGCGCAGGTTGCGGGCCTGACCCCCGGCGTTGTAGTCGCCCAGGCTTTCCAGGGCCTCGATCATGCCCGGCCGGGTCAGCTTGCCCGCCGCGTGGGCCCGGCGCATGGCCTCGGTGATCACGTCCATGGCCATCCAGGTGCCCATGTAGTAGGTGGTGCGGTAAGAGAGGTCGCGGCCTTTGGCGCGGCGCAGGGCCCGAATCTGCTCTACTGCGGGCACCGTGGCGTCGTAGTAGTAGGCGTTGTGGTAGGTCACGATGAAGCCATCGGCCGCTGGACCCGCCCGCTGCATCAGGGCCAGTTCGGCCGAGTAGTAGGTGCCCATGAAGGTGGCCCGCACCCCCTGCTCGCGGGCCGCCCGCACCACCAAAGGCTCCACCGTGAGCACGTAGCCGTGGAGGATTACGAAATCGGGCTGGGCCTGGCGCAGCTTGGTCACGATGGGGGTGGCATCGGCGATGGCCAGCGGGGTAATCTCCTCCCCCACGATCTGGAAGCCCAGCCGGGCCGCCCGCTCCTTGATAAAGGGGATGGGGTCGCGGCCGAACTCGGAGTTGGAGTAGCAGAGGAAGATCCTAGCCCCCCGACCCCGCTGGAGGCGAATCTGCTGCAAAAGGGCCCCGGCCATATCGTTGTAGGTGGGGCCAAAGACGAAGATGGTGGGGTAGGTGTTGGGGTCGGCCAGCTCGTTGGAGAAGGAGGTGGCGGTGTAGGGCAGGCGCAGCCGGGTAATCTCCGGGGCCAGCGCCTTGGAAAGCCCGGTGGAGTTGCCGTACACGAAGACCAGCTCCTCCGCGCTCTCGCGCTGCACGATGCGGTTGAAGACCGCCGTGCCCCGGGCCACGTCGTAACCGTCGTCCTCCACGATCAGCTCGAGCCTGCGCCCCCCAATCCCCCCGCTGTCGTTCACCCGGTCGGTGAAGTCGCGAAAAGCCTCCAGCGCAGCATTCCCTGCGAAGGCGAAGGCCCCCGTCAGGGGAAGGATGGCCGCCAGCTTGACCGGGCGGGCCTGGGCCCGGGCAATCATCCAGGGGCTGTAGACGGTGGATGCAGCGATACCTGCTTTGAGTAGTTGCCGACGCGTTATTTTCATGTAGGCCTCCTATTAGGTTTTGTGGTGTCCCTAGAATACATGACCTACCGAAATTTGTGTACCCGGTTCAAAAGCGTCGTGCCTACTCAACTCCCAACGCAAGAACGACCCCCTTTTGGGGGCCGGTCCGCCATGGCGGTAGCAGCAATTTGAACAAAAGACAAATTTCTCAATAACACCAACCAACCCAGCAGGCAAAAAGTGGGCGATCGCCCCGTGCAAACCGACCTAAAAAGCAAAAAACCGTTGACATTGCGACGACCGCTGCCTATACTCGGCCCCAGGTGTTGCCGGCACCGTAAGGAGGTTTTCCCATGTGGACTCGAGGCTTGCTCGCTGCTTTATTCCTAGTCAGCCTGGGCCTGGCCCAGCCCCGCACCAACGTGCGCTTCACCCTGGACTTCGCCTTCCAGGGGCCCACCGCCCCCTTCCTCCTCGCACTGGACAAGGGCTACTACGCCGCTGAGGGGCTCAACGTGAGCATCGACCGCGGCTTCGGCTCGGCCGACGCCATCAGCAAGGTGGCCGCTGGCAACTACGACATGGGTTTTGCCGACTTCAACACCCTCATCGAGTTCAACACCCGCAACCCCAACAACCAGCTTTTGGCGGTCTTCATGGTCTACAACACCACCCCAGCCGCGGTCTTCACCCTCAAGGGCAGGGGCATCGCCCGGCCCACCGACCTGGCCGGCAAGACCCTGGCCGCCCCTGTGGGGGACGCGGGGCGCCGGCTTTTTCCGGTCTTCGCCGAGGCGGTGGGGCTCGAGGCCAGCAGGGTGAACTTCATCAACGTGGACGTGCCCCTGCGGGAGCCCGCCCTAGCCCGCGGCCAGGCCGACGGCATCACCGGCTTCTACTTCACCTCCTTCCTGAACCTGCGCAACCTAGGGGTAAGGCCCGAGGACATGGTCATCTTCCGCTACGGCGACTACACCCAGGACCTCTACGGCAACGCGGTGGTGGTGCGCCGCGACTTCGCCCAGGCCAACCCCCAGGCGGTCGCCGCCTTTCTGCGCGCCTTGGTAAAAGGCTTCAAGGACGTGGTCGCCAACCCCGACGAGGGCATCGCCGCGGTTAGGCGGCGCGACGGCCTTATCAACGAGGCGCTGGAGCGGGAGCGGCTTTTGCTGGCCCTGAACACCCATGTCCTCACCCCGGATAGCCGGGCCTTCGGGCTGGGCTCGGTGCGGCGGGAGCGGGTGGAGCGCAACATCCGCGCGGTGGCCAAGGCCTTCGAGCTGCCCGCCACCCTCCGAGTGGAACAGGTCTGGAGCGACCGCTTCTTACCCCCCCTGGCCGAGCGACGGGTGAGCGGACCGGCGCGCTAGGGCGTTTTGACACCCAGCTCCTGGAGGGCTAGACTCAGAGCCAAGGTACAAGCATGGCCTTTATCGAGCTAAAGGACGTCAGCCTGCGCTACGAAAACGGCTATCTGGCGGTGGAGGGGGTTAGCCTCTCGATCGCCCAGGGCGAGTTTGCAGCCCTGGTGGGACCCTCGGGCTGCGGCAAGTCCACGCTGCTCAGGGTCATCTCAGGCCTGCGGTCACCCAGCAGCGGCAGCGCCACCGTCGGTGGCCGGCCTGTGGGAGGCGCTGCGACCAGCATCGGTATGGCCTTCCAAAACCCCACCCTGATGCCCTGGCGCACCGTCTTGCAAAACATCCTGCTGCCCCTCGAGGTCTCCCCCAAGCACAAAAGGCTCTACCGGCAAAACCCCAGGCCCTACGTCGAGGCAGCCCGCGAGCTCATGGCCTCGGTGGGGCTGGCGGGCTTCGAGGACGCACGCGTGTGGGAGCTATCGGGTGGGATGCAGCAGCGGGCCAGCCTGTGCCGGGCCCTCATCCACCAACCCGATATCCTGATGCTGGACGAGCCCTTCTCGGCGCTGGATGCCTTCACCCGCGAGGAGCTGTGGCAGGCCATGCAGGTGCTGTACCTGAACCGCAGGCCCACGGTAATCCTGGTGACCCACGACCTGCGCGAAGCGGTCTACCTCGCCGACGTCATCTTCACCATGAGCGCCCGCCCAGGCCGCATCGCCCACACCCGCCGGGTGGAGTTCCCCAGGCCCAGGCCCCTCGAGCTCATCTATGATGAGGCCTTCGCCCGCACCGTGCGGGAGCTAAGAGAGGAGATCGGCGGGATGCGCACCCAGCTCAAGGGGGTGGGGGCGTGAACCGGGATGCCCTGGTGGCCGGGCTGGCCGCGGTAGGGCTCTTCCTCCTTTGGGAGCTGGGGGTGCGAATTTTCCAGGTCCCAAGCTTCGTGCTGCCCCCGCCCTCGCAGGCCCTGCAGTCCCTCCTCCCGGTCTGGGGGGTGGTGATGGGCCACGCCTGGCAGACCCTCTGGACCACCCTGGCGGGGTTCGGGCTGGCGGTGGCGGCAGGGGCGCTGCTGGGGGTCGCGGTGGGCACCTCGAAGCCCCTCAACCTGGCCCTCTACCCCCTGCTGGTAGGGTTCAACAGCGTGCCCAAGGCCGCTTTGGTCCCCGTGCTGGTGCTCTGGTTTGGCATCGGCACCGTTCCGGCCATCCTGACCGCCTTCCTCATCTCCTTCTTCCCCATCGTGGTGAACGTGGCCACCGGGCTGGCCTCCGTTCCCCCGGAGCTGCGGGAGGTACTCAGGGTCCTGGGGGCGAGCCGCCTGGAGGCCTTCACCCGGGTCTCCCTCCCCTTCTCCTTGCCCTACTTCTTCGCCTCGCTCAAGGTGGCCATCACCCTGGCCTTCGTGGGGGCGGTCATCTCGGAAATAGCTGCCTCGCAAAAGGGCATCGGCTACCTGATGACCTCGGCCAGCTCGCAGTTCAACGTGCCCTTGGTCTTCGGAGGGCTGCTGATAATCGCGGCCATGGGCATCGCACTCTACGCGGTCTTCGCCTTCTTCGAGCGCCGGATGGTGGGCTGGGCCTACCGCAGCCAGAACGTATGACCCTGGACGAGCTCAACCAGCTTTCCCGGGAGGCCTTCGTGGCAAGGGTGGGCTTCGTCTTTGAAGACTCGCCCTGGGTCGCGGACCGGGCCTGGGCCGAGCGCCCCTGGCCCAGCCTGGAAGCCCTCCACCAGAGCATGGTGCGGGTGGTGGAGGCCGCCCCCCGGGAGGCCCAGCTTGCCCTGATCCGGGCCCACCCCGACCTGGGGAGCCGGGCGCGCATGGCCCCTGCCTCACAGGCCGAGCAGCGGGGGGCCGGTCTGGACGCGCTCTCCCCCGCGGAGTACGAGCGCATTCAGGCCCTGAACCAGGCCTACCGCGAGCGCTTTGGCTTTCCCTTCATCCTGGCGGTGCGGGGCAAGGGCAAGCAGCAGGTTTTCGCCGCCCTGGAAGCCCGGCTCACCAACCCCCCGGAGGCCGAGTTCCAAACCGCACTCAGGGAAATCTACCGCATCGCTTACTTCCGCCTCGCCGATCTGCTCCACCAGCCATGAACATCCTCGACCAAGACCGACTGCGCCTGGTAAGGTGGCCCTGGATTCTGGCCCTTCTGGCCCTCTTCGCCCTGGGCCTCTTCCTGACCCTGCACAACGGATGGCAGGCCCACGCCAGGGAGTGGCTCGGGTTGGTGGTGCGCTGGCTGCACATCATATACGGGATTGCCTGGATTGGGGCCAGCTTCTACTTCATCTTCCTGGAAAACGCCCTGGAGCGCCACGGGGTGCGGGCTGAGCTCTCCGGCAACCTCTGGGCCATCCACGGAGGGGGCATCTACTACCTGGAGAAGTACAAGACCGCCCCCGCCGAGCTGCCCCGGCACCTCCACTGGTTCAAGTGGGACGCCTACCTAACCTGGGTCACGGGGTTCTTGCTCCTGGTCATCGTCTACTACGCCGAACCCAGGGCCATCCTGCTGGCCCCGAACAGCCCCCTCCCCGGCTGGGCAGCCATCCTGATTGCGGTGGGCAGCCTGGCCATTGCCTGGCTGGTCTACGCGGCCCTATGCCGCACCATCCTGCTCTACCGCCCGGCGCTGTTCTTGCTGGTGGGTGGGGCGCTGGTGGCCCTGGCTGCCTACCTGATGGGCCAGGTCTTCAGCGGGCGGGGCACTTTCATGCACATTGGAGCCATGCTGGGCACCATCATGGCCGGCAACGTCTTCTTCGTAATCATCCCCTCGCAAAAGAAGCTGGTGCGGGCCGCGCAGAAAGGCGAGGCGCTGGACCCCGGCTTCGTGGCCTGGGTGCAGCTCCGCTCCCGCCACAACAACTACCTGACCCTGCCGGTGCTCTTTACCATGATTGCCCACCACTTCCCCACCACCTACAGCCACGGGGCCAACTGGCTCATCCTGCTGTTGCTCTTTGGAGCCGGGGTGGCGGTGCGGCACTTTATCAACGTGACCGAGAAGGAGCACAAAAGAACGGTGGTGGAGGGCGGGGCCATGCCTTACCTGCTGGTGCTCGCCGCGGCTTTGGTGCTGGCGGCCTTCTACCTGACCGCCCCTAAGCCCATCCAGGCCACCCAGCCGGTCAGCTTCGCCGAGGTGCAGGCCATCGTGCGCCAGCACTGCCACATGTGCCACGCCGCCAAGCCCACCCAGCCCGGTTTCGCCTCGGCCCCGGGCGGGGTGGCGTTCGACACACCCGAGCAGATCGTGGCCCAAGCCGCCCGAATCAAGCAGACCACGGTGGACACCAACTACATGCCCCTTCTGCTGCCCGGGGTGCCCCCTCTGAGCGAGGAGGACCGAGCCAAGCTGGGGGCCTGGGTAGCCCAGGGCGCCAGAGGACCCTAGTATGGCCAGGCTCACCACCCACGTGCTCGACACCACCCACGGCCGCCCCGCAGAGGGCATGCGGCTCGAGCTCTACCGCCTTTCCCCCTCGGGTGAGCGCGCGCTGCTCACCGCCGCCACCACCAACCCCGACGGCCGCACCGACCAGCCCCTGCTGGCGGGCGAAAGCCTGCCGGTAGGCATCTACGAGCTGGTCTTCTATGTGGCCGACTACTTCCGGGCCCGGGGCCTGGCCCTGCCCGAACCCCCCTTTTTGGGGGAGGTGGTGATCCGCTTCGGTCTGGCCGAGCCCAAAGGGCACTACCACGTGCCCTTGCTGGTCTCGCCCTTCGGCTACAGCACCTACCGGGGGAGCTGAAGCATGGCCCATCCCGAGGCCCTGGCGCAGAAAGTCCTCGAGCGCTGCCGCACCCTGGCCCAGTTTTCCGAGGAGGAGGGCCGCCTCACGCGCACCTTCCTCTCCCCGCCGGTGCGGGCCGTGCACCAGGCCCTGAGGGGCTGGATGGAGGCCCTGGGCATGGCGGTGCGGGTGGACGCGTTGGGCAACCTGATTGGACGCTACCCGGGCCCGCACCCGGAGGCCCCCCTCTTCCTGCTGGGCTCGCACATCGACACCGTGCGCGACGCAGGGCCTTACGACGGGGTGTTGGGGGTCCTGCTGGCGCTGGCCCTGGTGGAGGGGCTGGAGGGCCGGAGACTGCCCCTGGCCCTGGAGGTCATCGCCTTCTCCGAGGAGGAGGGGGTGCGCTTTGGGGTGCCCTTCCTGGGCAGCCGGGCCGTGGCCGGCCAGTTCCCGGCCGGGCTGCTGGCCCTGAAGGACGCGGAGGGCCGGACGGTGGCGGAGGCCATACGGGCCTTCGGCCTGGACCCCGGGGCCATCCCTCAGGCCGCCTACCCCCCGGGCCGGGTGAGGGGTTACCTGGAGTTCCACATCGAGCAGGGGCCGGTGCTGGAGACGCTGGGCTGCCCTTTGGGGGTGGTGGAGGCCATCGCGGGCCAGAGCCGGCTCGAGCTGGCCTTCCAGGGCCAGGCCAACCACGCCGGCACCACCCCTATGGCCCTGCGCAAGGACGCCCTGGCCGGGGCGGCCGAGTGGATGGGCCTGGTGGAGCGCGAGGCCCAGGCCACGCCCGGCCTGGTGGCCACGGTGGGGAGCATCGCCGCCCTGCCGGGGGTGGCCAACGTAATCCCCGGCGAGGTGCGCCTCAGCCTGGACGTGCGCCACGCCCAGGACCCGGTGCGCACCCAGGCCGTGGCCCGCCTGCTAAGGCACGCCCAGCAGGTGGCGGAGCGGCGGGGGCTCGGGCTCGAGCACCGCACCCTGCACGAGCAGCCCGCCGTGCCCACCGACCCTGCGCTCAGCGAAGCCCTGGCCCGGGCCGTGGCCGCCTCGGGCTACCCGGTCCACCGCATGGTCTCGGGGGCCGGGCACGATGCCATGGTGATGGCCTCGCTCTGCCCCACCGCCCTCCTCTTCCTGCGCAGCCCGGGGGGGCTCTCGCACCACCCCGGGGAGTCGGTCCACCTGGAGGACGTGGAGGCGGCCGTAAGGGTGGGGCTATCCTTCCTGGGGGGCTTATGCTCGACCTGATCGTACGCGGCGGCACCCTGGTCACCCCCCAGGGCCTACGGCGGGCCGAACTGGGCGTGCTGGATGGGAAGATCGTTCGGATTGAGCCCGAGATTGCCGAAAAAAGCCGGCGGGAGCTCTCGGCCACGGGGCTCTACCTCTTCCCCGGCCTCATCGACGTGCACGTGCACTTCAACGAGCCTGGCCGGGCCCACTGGGAGGGCATCGCCAGCGGCAGCGCAGCCCTGGCCAGAGGGGGGGGTACGCTCTTCTTCGACATGCCCCTCAACTCGCTGCCCTGCACCCTGGACGGCCCTTCCTTCGACCAGAAGCTCTCGGCCATGCGGGCTTCCGCCTGTACCGACTTCGCCCTGTGGGGGGGGCTGACCCCCAAGAACCTGGACCGCCTGGAGGAGCTGGCCGGGCGGGGGGTAATCGGCTTCAAGGCCTTCATGTGCGACTCGGGCCTGCCCGAGTTCCCCCCCTGCGACGACGGCAGCCTGTACGAGGGCATGCGAATTGCGGCCCGGCTGGGCCTGGTGGTGGCGGTGCACGCCGAATCGGAGGGGCTTACCGCCCACCTTACCCGCAGGATGCGGGAAAGGGGGCGCGGCTGGCGGGAGTACGCGGCTTCGAGGCCGGTCCTTAGCGAGCTTGAAGCCATCCAGCGAGCTCTTTTGCTGGCACAGGAGACCGGCTGCAAGCTCCACATCGTGCACATCAGCTCGGGGACCGGGGTGGCCCTGGCCGCCGAGGCCAGGGCGCGGGGGGTGGATGTGAGCCTCGAGACCTGCCCCCACTACCTGGCCTTCACCGAGGAGGACCTGGAGCGGCTGGGCGCGGTGGGCAAGTGCGCCCCCCCGCTTCGAAGCGGGTCGGAGCAGGACCGGCTCTGGCAGGAGGTGCTGGGGGGCTCGGTGGACATCATCGCCTCCGACCACTCCCCAAGCCCCCCCGAGCTCAAGCAGGGCCCCGACTTCTTCGCGGCCTGGGGCGGGATCGCAGGGGTGCAGTCCACCCTGGCGGTGATGCTCACCCAGGGCTGGCAGCAGCGGGGGCTGGCGCTGGAACGGGTCGCGGCCCTGCTGGCCCAAAACCCCGCGCGCCGCTTTGGGCTCAGGGACAAGGGAGGGCTCGAGCCGGGCAAGGACGCCGACTTCACCCTGGTGGACCTGGGGCAGGAGCACACCCTCGCCCCCGAGGAGCTGGCCTACCGCCACCCCATCTCGCCCTACCTGGGCCGGCGCTTCCGCGGGGTGGTCCGGGGCACCTGGCTGCGGGGCGAGCCGGTCTTCCTCGAGGGTAAAATAACCAGGCCGAGCGAGGTTCGCCTGCAGACGCCATGAGCCTGACCGGTTTCACCCGCGCCCGCGTGGCCGCCAACCACGCCCTGCTCACCCCCGATACCTTCATCCGGGCTCCCCTGCCCGGCTGGACAGGGGCCCTCTGCATCGTGCACATCTCCCCAGAGCTGGGGGCCCGCTTCAAGATGTACACGGTGGAGATGCCGCCCGGAAGCACGGGCGAGATGAGCATTCTGGACATCGAGCGCTTCATCTACGTGACCGCAGGCCAGGTGGGGCTCGAGGTAAACGGGGCCCGGCACACCCTGCCCCCCCACGGCTACGCCTACCTCCCGGCCAACCTACCCCACCGCCTCAGCGCCCAAAGCGAGAGCCGGCTGGTGGTCTTCGAGAAGCCCTACCGGGCTCTGGCCGGGGCCGAGCCGCCGGGCGTGGTGGTGGGGCTTGAGCCCGAGGTGCCCGGCCAACCCCTGATGGGGGATGAGGCCCTAGAGGTGCGGCTCCTGCTGCCGGACCACCCCTCCTTCGACCTGGCGGTGAACACCATGACCTTCGCCCCCGGGGCCCACCTGCCCATGGTGGAAACCCATGTGATGGAGCACGGCCTCCTGTTCCTGGAGGGCGGGGGGGTCTACCGCCTGGGCGACCACTGGTACCCCGTGCAGGCCGGGGACGTGATCTGGATGGCCTCCTACTGCCCGCAGTGGTTCGGGGCCCTGGGCAAGAGCCCGAGCAAGTACCTGATATACAAGGACGTGAACCGGCACTCGCTGGGGCCCTTGTAGGAACGCGCTAGGATAAGTTCCAGTATGAAGCCCCAGGTACAAAGCGAGCGCATTGTGCAGGAGCTCGAGCGCCTGGCTGAGTTCTCCACCACCCCCAAACCCGCCATCACCCGGGTTCTCTTCACCCCACCCGACCTGGAGGCCCGGGCCTACCTGAAGGAACTTTGCGCCGAGGCCGGCCTCCTCATACGGGAGGATGGCCTGGGCAACCTCTTCGCCCGCTGGACGGGCAGCGCCCCGGAGCTGCCCGCCGTGGCCACCGGTTCCCACATCGACGCCATCCCCTACGCCGGCATGTACGACGGCACGGTGGGGGTGCTGGGGGGGCTCGAGGCCATCCGGGCCCTGCAACGGGCTGGTTTTCAGCCCCGCCGCTCCATTGAGCTCGTCGTCTTCACCGCCGAGGAGCCCACCCGCTTCGGCATAGGCTGCCTGGGCAGCCGGGCGCTGGCGGGCGCGCTGAGCCCTGAGGCCCTGCACCTGCTCAAGGACTCGGAGGGCCGCAGCCTGGAGGAGGTGCGCCAGGAGGCCGGCTACACAGAGCCCTTAGAGGAGGTACGGCTCCCCGAAGGCTACTACTCGGCCTTTGTGGAGCTCCACATCGAGCAGGGCCCTGTGCTGGAGCAGGAGGGGGTGCCCCTGGGCATCGTGACCGCCATCGCCGCCCCGGCCTCGCTGCGGGTGACGCTGGAGGGGGAGGGGGGCCACGCGGGCACCGTGCTGATGCCCGACCGCCGCGACGCGCTGTGCGCCGCTGCTGAGATCATCCTGGGGGTGGAGGCCTTCGCCCGTGGCAGCGGCAGCATCAACACCGTGGCCACCACGGGCTCCTGCGAGGTCTACCCCAACGCCGTCAACAGCGTGCCCAGCCGGGTCGTCCTGGGCATCGATGTGCGCGACGTGGAGCAGGCCCGGCGCGACCAGGTGGTGCGCAACATCTTCCAGGGAATAGAGCAGGTCTGCACCCGCCGGGGCATCCGCTACAACGTGGAGGTCATCAACGTGGACCCCCCGACCAAGTCCAGCTCTGAGGTGCTCAGGGCCCTGGTGGAGGCCTGCAGCGAGAGCGCGGTGCGCTTCAAGCTGATGGTGAGCCGGGCCTACCACGACGCCCTGTTCATGGCCCGCATCGCCCCCACCGCCATGCTCTTCGTCCCCTGCCGGGGCGGGGTGAGCCACCGCCCGGATGAGTACGCCGCCCCCGAGGACATCGCCCGGGGGGTGGAGGTGCTGGCCCGGGCCCTGGCCAAACTCTCCTACGCCGAGGAAAAAAGCCCCAAGGACGAGCCCCTCACCCTAAACGACTGATGCAGCTCTTTCCTGCCCTCCGCGAAACCCCCCTGGCCGAGCTCTTCCAGGCCCACCTGCCCGCCGGAGAGCCCTGGGCCTGGGTGCTCTGCTGGCGCCTGCTCGAGGCCGAACCCCTAGCCCGCCGTCTCCTGACCGAGCCCCTCACCCCTGGCCTGGCCGACTGGATTGGGCAGGAGCTCGCGCGCCTGCGCCAGGAGCTGGCCCACCTCCGCCGGGAATACCCCTTCGCCGACTTCGGCCACCGGGCCCCCACCCCGGCCGAGCAGGCGGCCCTGCGGGTCTTGCTCGAAGGCAGCCCAGCCGACCTGCAAGCCCTCTACCGCACCCACGGCTACGGCGTCTACGTGCGGCACACCGCCTTCCTCTACAACCGCCACCTCGAGCCCATCCCCCACCCCGACCCGGTGCGCTTCGCCGACCTGGTGGGCTACAGCCGGCAGCTCTCCGCCCTCAGGGCCAACGTCGAGCGCTTTCTTCTGGGAAAGGGCGCGGTGCCCGTTCTTCTCTACGGCGCCCGCGGCTCGGGCAAGTCCAGCGCGGTCAAGGCCCTCCGCAGCGAGTACGCCTCTCAGGGCCTGCGGCTGGTAGAGGTTCTGCCCGACAGCCTGGAGCGGCTCCCCACCCTGCTCGCCCTCCTGGCTCCCCTTCCCTACCGCTTCGTCATCTACCTCGATGACCTGGCCTTCGCCGCCGAAGACGAGCGCTTCCACAAGCTCAAGGCCCTGCTCGAAGGCGCGGTCTACCAGCGCCCCCCCAACGTGCTGGTCGTCGCCACCTCCAACCGGCGCAACCTGGTGGAGGAGCGCTGGAGCGACCGGCCCGAGCCCGGCGCCCCTGAGCCGGCAGCCTGGGACGCCTTGCAGGACAAGCTGGCCCTGGCCGACCGCTTCGGGCTGGTGTTGACCTTCCCCCCTTTCGACCAGGGGCTTTACCTCGAGGCGGTGGCCCACATTCTGGGCCGCTCCCTGGACGAGGCCACCCGCCAGGCCGCGCTGCGCTTCGCCCTGGAGGGCCGGGGCTTCTCAGGGCGAAGCGCAAGGCACTTCGCTGCTTTGCACGGCTAGGCCCGCGCCAGCTCTACGTGGAAAGGACCCTCCCAGCGCTGGCTGCGCGGCTCGTTTAGCACGGTAATGCGGCCGCTGGCCACGCTCTCCACGGTACCCAGGTTGCGCAGGTACTCCAAAAAGCTCTCCGCGTCGCTAAAGCCGGTGTCGCTGCGGAAGCCCTTGGCATCGCGCAGGCTGGTAAAGCCGTCGCCCCCTGCGGCGATGAAGCTGTTCACCACCGTGCGGTAGGTGGCATTGGGGTCGATGGGCTGGAAGCCGCCCGGGGTGGCCACCTCCACCCGGGTCACCCGCTGGCCTGCCGGGCGGGAGAGGTCGAAGGTGTAGCGCAGGCCGGCCACCCCCGAGAGGAAGCGCCCGGCGGTCTGCTCCCACTGCGAGACCCCGTTCTCCAGCGCGGCCACGATCTCGCTCCCCTTCAGGTCGAGCACCACCAGGGTATTGCCGAAGGGCAGGACCTCGTAAACCTTGCCCACGGTGATGGGACCGGCCGGGATGGTGGCCCGCACCCCCCCGCCGTTCTGCAGGGCAATCACGGTGTTGGCCCCCCGGGTCTTCCACAGCATGGCGTCGGCGATGAGGGAGGCCAGGTTGGTCTCGCGGCGGCGCACGTTGGCCCGCTCCCCGTCCAGGGTGACGCGGGTCTGGGCCACCACCTGGGCGTTGAGGGCGGCGATGGGCATGGCGTAGACCTTGACCGCATCGGCGGTAAAAACGTCCTCGCGCAGGGGCGGGGTCACCAGGATGGGCTGGCCCTGGTAGCTGGTGAGGAGGCCCTTCTCGTCAAAGGTGAGGCGCAGCACCCCCACCACCTTGCCCCACTCCCAGGCCTGGACCACCAGCACGTCCTTGTTCTCGGGGTTCTTGACCACCGTGGGGTAGGGCCCCGCGGGCTGGAGCTCGCGGTGGGGGAACTGGCCCAGAAGGGTGTGGGAGTGCCCCCCTACGATTACCTGGCAGCCCACGATGCGCCGGGCCAGCTCGAGGTCAGCCAAATAGCCCAGGTGGGAGAGGATGATGATCTTGTTCACCCCACGGGCCAGAAGCTCGTTGATGGCGTTCTGGGCCGCCGGAACCGGGTCGGTGAAGCGAACGGTAGGGCCTGGGTTGGAGATGATGGCCGTATCGGGGGTGGTGAGGCCGATCACCCCTACCCGCTCCCCCCCCACGAACAGCACCGTGTAGGGTCGGACCTTAGCCAGCTTGGGCTCGCGCGAAACGTCGGTGTTGGCCGAGACCACTGGGAAGCGGGCCTCGTTTATGAAGCGGGCCAGGCCGTCGGGCCCTAGGTTGAACTCGTGGTTGCCCAGGGCCATCACCCGGATGCCCTCGCGGTGCATGAAGTAGCGGTCGGCCAGGCCCTGGTACTGGTTGAAGTAAAGCGTCCCCTGGAAGACATCCCCCGCGTGGAGGAAGATGGGGTTGCGCTCGGTGGCCCTGAGCCGGTCGAAAAGCGCCACCCGCCGCGCCACCCCGCCCATGGGGGTGGCCTGGCCGCTCAGGGTCACGTTGACCGGCTCGATGCGGGCGTGGGTGTCGTTGACATGCACGATGGTCAGGGCGAAGCTGCCCCCCGTCTGGGCCCGGCCCAGCCCCGCCAGGGCTGCTCCGCTGGCCAGGCCCGCTTTGAGTACGTCTCTTCGGCGCATAGCTTCCTCCTAAACTCCGAGCACATTTTATTTCCCTGGGTCAAGTAAGCATCAAGCCGGCCTAGCGCAAAAAGTCATGCACCGTCCTCACCAAAAGCTCCACCCCCAGCGGAAGCGCCTGCTCATCGATCCAGAAGCCTGGGTGGTGGTGGGGGCGGTTCTGCGCAGGGTCGGGGCTGCCCGCCCCCAACCAGAAGTAGACCCCCGGGCGGCGTTGCAAAAACTCGGCCATATCGTCCCCGCCCATCACCGGCTGGGCTTCCCGCAGCCTCTCCTCCCCCACCACCTCCCTGGCCACCGCCCGGAAGCGCTCCACCAGGGCCGCATCGTTCACCACCGCAGGCGAGCCGGGGCGCCACTCCACCCGGGCCTCCCCCCCCATGGCCCGGGCCACGCCCTCCGAGAGGGCCTCGATTCTGCGCATCAGCCGCTCCCGCAGCGAGGAATCGAAGGTGCGCAGGGTGCCCCGCAGGGTGGCGGTCTCCGGGATGATGTTGTGGGCCCCCTCCCCTGCTGTCACGGTGGCCACGGTGACCACCGCGGCCCCCAGGGGGTCGGTCTCCCGGCTGACCAGGCTCTGCAGGGCTACGATGATCTGGGCCGCCATCAAAACGGTGTCCACCCCCTGGTGGGGCATGGCCGCGTGGGTTCCCTTGCCCCTCAGGTGCAGGGTGAAGGCATCGGCAGCGGCCATCGAGGGCCCTGGCCGCACCGCCACCATCCCTGCGGGCAGGAGGCTATCCAGGTGAAGCCCCACCACCCGCTCCACCCCCTCGAGCACCCCCGCCTCCACCATGGGCCGGGCTCCGGCCACAATCTCCTCGGCAGGCTGGAAAACGAAGCGCACCTCGCCCGCCAGCTCCTCGCGCTGCTGGACCAGCACCGCCGCCACATGGGCGGCGATGGCGGCGTGGGCGTCGTGCCCGCAGGCGTGCATGACCCCAGGGACCCTGGAGCTGTAGGCCACGCCGGACTCTTCCTGGATGGGCAGCGCATCGATGTCGGCCCTTACCAGCACGGTCCTGCCGGGCCTGGCCCCCCTGAGCCGGGCCACCACCCCGGTCTGGGCTACCCCTCGGGTGACCTCGAGGCCCAGCCCCTCCAAAAACTCGGCCAGCTTCCCGCTGGTGCGCACCTCCTGGAAGGCCAGCTCGGGATGCTGGTGAAAGTCGCGCCGCATGGCGATAAGGCTTGGCGTGAGCGAAGCGATGGTTGCCTTCAGGTCCATGGCCCCCAGTCAAACACCAGGCGCGCTGCGGGTCAACCGGGCTCCCGACTTGAACCAAGTACAAATTTTGTTAAACTTGGAGCAAACGATAAGGAGTTCTCTATGAGCAAACCCTGGCTGAAACACTACGATAAAGGCGTACCTGCCGATGTAGAGGTGCCGGAGATTCCCCTTTGGAAAATCCTGGAGGCAAGCGCCCAGAAATACCCCGACAATGTCGCCCTGGAGTTCCTGGGCTACACCCTGGGCTACCGCGGCCTCTGGGAGTCGGTCCTGAAGTTTGCTGGGGCGCTGAGGGCAGCAGGGGTGCAGCCGGGCGACCGGGTAGCGATTATGCTGCCCAACTCCCCCCAATTCGTCATCGCCTTCTACGGCACCCTGGTGGCCGGGGGGGTCTGCGTGAACGTAAACCCCCTCTACACCCCGCGCGAGCTGCGCCACCAGCTTTCGGACGCCGGGGCCGAGACCCTGGTAATCCTGGACATGCTCTGGCCTCGCTACGCCGAGATAGAGCACGAGGTGCCGGTTAAGCGGGTCTACACCACCGGCATCCAGGACTACCTGCCCTTCCCCAAGAACCTGCTCTTCCCCCTCAAGGCCCGCCGGGAAAAGCGCTGGGTCAACCTACCCGCCCACCCCAAACGGCTGGACTTCAAAAAGGCCCTCCGAGCCGCCAGCCCCCTGGCCGAGCCCCACCCAGCCAGGCCCGATGACCTGGCCCTGCTGCAGTACACCGGGGGCACCACTGGGGTGGCCAAAGGGGCTATGCTCACCCACCGCAACCTGGTGGCCAACACCTACCAGAGCATGGCCTGGGGCGGGGATGAGGTGAAGGAGCTCGAGGGCAAGGGGGTGATGCTGGGGGCCATCCCCTTCTTCCACGTCTACGGCATGACCGTGGCCATGAACTACGGCCTGGCCGCGGGCTACAAAATCGTGCTGCTGCCCCGCCCCGAGGTCAAGCCCTGCATCGAGGCCATCGAGAAGCACGGGGTCACCCACTTCCCCGGGGTGCCCACCCTCTACATCGGCTTCATCAACTTTCCCGGCATCGAAAAACGCAAGGTGGGCTCGGTGCGCATCTGCATCTCGGGTTCGGCGGCCCTCCCGGTGGAGGTGGCCAAAAAATTCGAGGAGCTCACAGGGGGCAAGCTGGTGGAGGGCTACGGTCTGACCGAGGCCGCCCCCTGCACCCACTGCAACCCCCTTTTCGGGGAGCGCAAGATGGGCAGCATCGGCATCCCCATGCCCGGTGTGGATGCCAAGATTCTGGACGAAAACCTCAACGAGCTGCCCCCGGGCGAGGTGGGCGAGCTGGCCGTGCGGGGGCCCAACGTAATGCTCGGTTACTGGCAGCGCCCAGAGGAGACCCAGAAGACCATCAAAATCGACTGGCTCCTCACCGGCGACATGGCCCGTATGGATGAAGACGGCTACTTCTACATCGTAGACCGCAAGAAGGACATGATCATCGCCGGGGGCTACAACATCTACCCGCGGGAGGTGGAGGAGGTGCTCTTCGCCCACCCCGGGGTGGCCGAGGCCGCGGTGGTGGGGGTGCCCGATGCCTACAGAGGGGAGACGGTGGCGGCCTTTGTGGTGCCCAAGCCCGGGGTAAACCTCACCGTGGAGGAGCTGGACCGCCACTGCCGCGCCAACCTTGCAGCCTACAAGGTACCGCGCATCTACGAGTTCAGAAGCGAGCTGCCCAAGAGCGCGGTGGGCAAGGTGCTCCGGCGGGAGCTGCGCGAAGCGGCGCTGAAGCAGAGCGTGGGCCGCTAGGCCTGTTTGACAAAGGCGCCGCGGGGTCACTTAAACTGTTCGCGGACCTTCGGGTCTGCCTGCGCCCGTAGCTCAGCGGATAGAGCAGCCGCCTTCTAAGCGGTAGGTCGGGGGTTCGAATCCTCCCGGGCGCGCCACTGTTGGCCAGAAGGAAGCTCCTGTAGGTGTGGCGGTTGCCCGCGTTCCCGGGGAACACCCCGAAGAGCGGGTGCGTTTGCAGGTCTTGCCTGTGGCCGGGTCGTGGCCCACGGTGATCTGGGCTATCCAGCCCTTCCTCTCCAAAGAAGACCGTGCCGGTTCCCCTGGTGGAGCGCTTGGCCATCCTCCTCCTCCCGCGCCTTCTCATTATGGCCCCCTGCCCTCCTTCTATTGCCTCCCGCTTGAGGGTCTGCTACCCTGAGGCCATGCCGTTCAAGCGAATACCCCTCGAGGCCTGAAGCGTTTTTCTGAGGCGCTTTGGGGAGGGGAATGCGGCCCCAGCAGGGGGCAGGGCGTGGTTTTGGGAGGTGCGTGGTGGGCATCCCTTGGTACTCTCACCGTTCCCGTTTTTGGGAGTTGGGCTGTTCTAGGACCCTGTCATGGCTTTGGAGCCTCTGGGGCTTCTACAAGGACCTTCACGAGAAGCCCCTCGAGGAGGGGGAGACCCAGGAGTCGCGGAACGAGGACCTTCTGGTCTTCTGGTGCGATGACTGGCTTGACCTCTCCAACCTCTTGGAAGCGGCTTGGCGAAAGGGGTGCGGGTGGGGGAGCGTGCGCCGCTTCTTCGAGGAGGCCCTGACCTACCCGCCCTTCCTCCGGGGCGTGGAGTATTGGCCCGACTGAATGGAGGCCTTCCTCCTCCACGCGGAGGCCTATGGGAGGAAAGTTTCCCCTGGTGCCCGCGCTAACCTGCTGGTGCACATGGGCAAGCGGGCCCCCCGGGTCGTTCCCCTGCGTACCCAGGATTGGCTGGAGCTCCCTCCTCCCTTGCCCCGCATTCCTGACCTCGAGGCGTTCTGGAAGGAGCTGGCAAAGGCCCCCCTCCTGGAGGCGGAGTTGGACTTCTACGGGGGCTTGGCCACCCTCTTGGCCCTCTACCTCTACCCGGAGGGGGCAGAGGGGTCCCTGGCTTTGGCCCGAGAGGTGGCCGGAAGGCGGTGGCCTTGGCCCTTACCCCAGAGCTTTCGCACCTGGCTTGAAGGGGAAGGCCGCCTCCTCTACCCCTACCACCCCCTCCTGGTGGCCCGAAGGCGGGCCGCCTTCGTCTGGGAGTACCTGGCCCACGCCAATCTGGACTGGGCTCCTTGGGAGCGCCCCTTTCAGGACCTCCTTCCGCCCCTCAGGATGGCGGCCAGGACACACCCCCGGGAAGCAGGGGAGGTGGCCCGCTACCTCCTGGCCCGGGGGAAGGAGGTGAAGGCGAGGTTTCTGAGGGAGGGCAAGGAGGCGCACCTGGCCCTGCTGGAGCACCTTTTGGAGCCCTTTATCCCCCTGGCCCCCCTCGAGGGCAGTTAGCCTTGGCCCCGTCCCCCGGGGGTTCGAATCCTCCCGGGCGCCCCACCGAATACAGGACTTTCCGCGACAGGTTCTGTCGCGCTAGGGCCGCAAACTGGCCCGCGTGAAGCCCGTTGTACGCCTGCTCTTGGCCGCGGCGGGGGGTCTTATCTTAGGCCTGTTTTTTGGTTTCAGCCCGCTGGAGGCATTCGATGGGCCCAAGTGCTGTCCTGGGAGCTAATATAGCGAGGGATGCGCCTGGGCCGCACCGAGGAGATTCGCCTTAGCCTGGAGGCCCTCCTGGAAAACCATCCCGACAGGGTGGTCCCTTTCCTGGAAGGCCTGTTGCGAAGCTGTAAAAACTACGAGGACGCCGTGCGGGTGGCCAGGGAGGGCTTCGCTGTCCTACCCCCTGCCTTCCTTGAGGCGCACCCCCGCGCTAGCGTGCTTTACGCCCAGGCGCTGAACCAGGCCCGGATGCATTCCGAGCTGCTCGAGCTGACCCGAACCCCCCACCCCGCCCTTTCTCCTCCCGAGCGGGCCCAGTTCATGCTGTACCGAAGCTGGGCCCTCCTCCAGGTCCAGCGCTACGAGGAGGCCCTGGGGCTGCTGGAAGAGATACGGGGCGACCTTGAGCCCAGCCACCTGGGCCTGTGGCTGCGCTACCGGGCGAGTGCGCTGGCCCGCTTGAACCGGCCGGGCTGGCAGCAGGGCTTTGAGGCGGCCAGAGCCCATCTCCAAGGAGCTTCCCTGGGCCGATGCCTGATCGAGTGGGCCTACCACCTCCACCAGGAGGGCCACCTCGCCCAGGCCCGCAGCCTCTGGGCCGAGGCGCTGGCCTACCTGGAGGCAGACCCTTACTACCAGGCCTGGGCCCACCACAGCCTGGGCATCACCGTGCTGCACAGCCGGCCTGAGGAGGCCGAGCACCACCTGCTGCAGGCGGTGGAGCTCAGCCGGCGCAAGGAGGCCGCAGCCTTCCGGGCCCGAGCCCTGTGCGGCCTGGCCGCTACGCGGCGGGTGATGGGCGAGTGGGAGCGGGCCCTGCACAGCTACCGGGCCGCCGCCAAGGCCGCCTCCGAGGCCGACGACCGCCGGGAGGCCCACTGGGGCATGGGCTTCACACTGCGCCTCATGAAGCGGCCCAGCGAAGCCCTGGCCCAGTTCTGGCAGGCCCACGCGGCTGAACCTGCCGATTACCTCTATGTGGACATCGCCCTCGCCCACCTGATGCTGGGCGACCTGGAAAGTGCCGAGGTCGCTCTGGGCCAGGCCCGCCAAATCGACCGGAAAAGCGCCATGAAAGCCCTTCTGGCCCGGGCCGAGCTGGCCCGCCAAAAGGGCCAGCCCAAAACTCTGGCCGCTCTGCTGGGCGAAATTGACTGGCAGCAACCGTGGATTCGGGAAGAAAAGCCCTGTCTGGAAGCCCTGTTCACCCTGGCCGAACAGCAGGGGTATCTGGAACCCCAAGAGCCCCGAAAAGAAGCCCTGGTGGTGGAGGTGCAGGCGAGCGGGGTGCTGCAGGTCCGGGTGAACGGCCGGGAGGTTCCCCTGAGTCCCACCAGCCGGGCCGCTGAGATCCTGGTGCTGCTGCTGGAGCACGGAGGCGAGAGCACTTTGGATGCGCTGATGGACCACCTCTTCCCCGAGGAGACCGACCGCCAGAAGGCCCGCCGGGCCATCTGGCCCCACCTCGGGCGGCTCCGGGAGGCGCTCGGCTGGGCGCAGAGCGTGGAGGCCCGGGGAGGCACCTACCGCCTCGACCCCCGGGCCCAGTGGATCTACGACCTGCACGACCCCCAGGTGAGGCGGCGTGGAAAATTTCTGGAGGGCATCTTCTCCAACTGGGTCCAGGAGCGCCGCGAAGAACTCCTCTGCGAGCTGGAGTAACGGGCTCGAGGCTCCCTTTGTTGAGCCAGGGTTTGGCAAGTTATCTGCAAGCAAAAAGCGGTCCGAGCAGCTTTCGACGACCTGTAGACGGGCCAGGCCTAAACTAGAGCCCGTCGAATATGCTCCGCAAAAGCGCCCACCACCAAAAGGCCCAGCACCTGCTGGAGGCCCGCGAACTCCTGCTGGTCCGGCCCTACACGGCCCTCGAGCTGGCCCGGTTGCTTGGGGTTAACAAGCGCACCGCCTTGCGCTACATCGAAGAGCTCGGTGCGATAGAGGTAATGCGGGATGGGCGCTCGCCCCGCTACCAGCTTATGCAGAAGGAGGAGCTGAGCCCGGTGGAGGCCCTGGTCACCCACAGCGCCCTGCGGCTCCTCTACCACCACACCCCCGGCTACGAGCCCACCTACCTCTCAGCGCTGAACAAGCTGGCCCGGCGGCTGCCCATGCCCGTCCAGGAGCTGGCCCTCAAGAGCACCCAGGACCTCCAGCACCGCAGTCTGGCCTACCAGGACCAGGGGCTGGCCATGGCCAGGGTGGCCGAGGCCTGGTTCAAGCAGCAGCTCCTCGAGTTCGACTACCTGAAACCGGGCGGCTCGGGGCGGCCCCGGAAAAACCTCATCGAGGTCTACTTCCTCGAGGTCTCCCGCACCAACCTGGGTATGTATGTCATAGGCTACGAACGCAACCACCACAAGGCCCTGCGCACCTACAAGCTGAGCCGGATGCGCCGGCTGCGGCTGGTGGGAGAGCCCGGAGCCTATACCATCCCCAAGGACTTCGACCCCCGGGCTTATCTGTCGAATGCCTGGGGGGTGGTGGGCAGCAGTGGGGGCCAGCCGGTAGAGGTACGCCTCCTGTTCCGCCCCGAAGCCGCCTACCGCATCGAGGAAGGGGGTTATCCCAACCTGCGCATCCACCACAAGCACCCCGACGGCCGGCTAGAGGTGGTGATTACCGCGGGCACCGACAGCCAGAACTTCCCCCTGGAGCTCCTCTCCTGGGTGCAGAGCTGGGGGGCCCGGGTAGAGGTGCTGGAGCCGGAAAACCTGCGCCAAAGATGGCTGCAGGAGGCCCAGCAGATTGCCGCCCTTCGCGACAAGATTTGACGCGCTAAGAAGGTTATATGGAGCCTATGGAAAACCTAGCCATAGCCCTCTGGGCCAAAAGCGGGGACCCCTACCACCCCCTCCTGGCCCACATGCTGGACACGGCCGCGGTGGCCCTGGCCATCCTGGAGCGGGAACCCGAGCGCACGCGACACCTTTATGCCCAGGACTGGGGCCTACCGGAAGAGGAGGCCAAGAGGCTGGCGGCTTTCCTTGCCGGCCTTCACGACCTGGGCAAGGCCAGCCCCGTCTTCCAGGCGGCCTGGCCCGAAGGGGCAAAGAGGCTTAAGGCCCAGGGCCTCACCTGGGACGAGGAACTGGTAAAGGAAAGCTGGGTGGCCCACGGGGTGTTCACCGAGCTCTACCTGAAGGAAGTGCTCAAGAAGCTGGGCTTCTCCCGCAGGGCCGCCAGGCAAATCGCCCAAGGCCTGGGGGCCCACCACGGCTTCCAGGCCCAAGCCAACGAGCTTGACAAAGGCAGGGACCACGTGGCCTGCGAACCAGAAGGCTGGGATGAGGTCCGGCGCTTCCTGGTGGAGCGCCTTCACCAAGCCCTAGGCACCCCCTGCCAGAAGCTCCCCTCGGACCACAACCCCTCCCCCGCAGCCATCCTGCGGGTCATGGCCTTGGCCTCCTTCGCCGACTGGATTGCCTCAGACGCCAGCTTCTTCCCCTACGCTAACCGGCCCCACCCCCTAAGCTGGGATTACTGGAAGGAAGCCCTAGACCGGGCCAGGAAGGCCTTGGACGCCCTTCCCTGGCCCTCTCCCGTGCCATCATCCCCCAAAACCTTCCAGGAACTTTTTCCTTTCCCCCCCAACCCCCTCCAGCGGAAGGTGTCTGAACTTTTGGAGGGCGTTCAGGAGCCAGTGTTGCTCCTGGTGGAGGCCCCCATGGGCCTGGGCAAGACGGAAGCTGCCCTCTTCGCCTACCACCTCCTGCAAGGCCGGCTTGCGCACCGGGGCCTCTACGTGGCCCTGCCCACCCAGGCCACGGCCAACGGCCTCTTCCCCCGGGTGAAGGGGTTTTTAGAGAAGTTGGGAACCCAAGCCCCCCTGGACCTACAGCTCCAGCACGGGGCCGCCCCCCTGAACCCGGCCTATGAGGCGCTTCTGGAGCGGGCCCGGCCCCAGCAGGTATACGAGGAAGAGGGGGCCGTGGTGGCCTCCGCCTGGTTCTCCGCCAAAAAGCGGGCCATGCTCTCGGGGCACGGGGTGGGCACCCTGGACCAGGCCCTTTTGGGGGTGCTCAAGGTCAAGCACCACTTCATCCGCCTCTGGGGCCTCATGAACCGGGTGGTGGTGCTGGACGAGGTGCACGCCTACGACACCTACACCTCGGGCCTCCTCAAGGCCCTCCTCCGCTGGCTCCGCGCCCTGGGTTCCAGCGTGGTGCTCATGACCGCTACCTTGCCCAAGGCCAAGCGCAAGGAGCTCCTGGCCGCCTGGGGGGTGGCGGAAACCGGCCTTCCCCCTTATCCCCGGGCGGCGGCCTTCTCAGAAGGGAGGCTTCTTGGGGCCTGTGGGCTACCCCCAGAAAGCTCCAAGGCGCTCCGTATAGAAGCCGCTCCGGTGAAACCCTCTTCCCTGGCGGAAGCCCTGAAGGGCGGCCTCCCCGGAGCCCTGGGAGCCATCGTGAACACCGTGGACCGGGCCCAGGCCCTCTACCAGGCCCTGGGGGAAGGAAAGAGGCTCACCCTGGCCGAACTCCTAGACCACCTGGGCCAGGGGCCCGAGGAAGGTCCCTGGCAGGACCTCCATGCCCTGCGGGAGGAAAAGGGGGAGGCCATAGTGGGCAAGCGCCTAGAAGACGGCACCCTGGTCTTCCTCCTCCACGCCCGCTTCCCCGCCGAGGAGCGGGCCCTGAGGGAAGGGGTGGCCCTGGCCCTCTTTGGCAAGCACGGGCCCAGGCCAGAGCGGGCCATCCTGGTGGCCACCCAGGTGGCGGAGCAGAGCCTGGACCTGGACTTTGACCTGCTCTACACCGACCTGGCCCCCATAGACCTCCTCTTCCAGCGGGCAGGCCGGCTCCACCGCCACCCCCGGGCAAGACCAGGGCATCTCCAGGAAGCCTGCCTGCTGGTGGGCGGCCTGGAAGGGGAACCCGAGTTTGGGGGGGAGCTCCACTGGAACCGGGTCTATGAGGACTACGTTCTCCTCTCCACCTGGCTTTCCCTGGGGGAAAGGAAGATGCTGGAGGTGCCGAAGGACCTCGAGGGCCTCCTGGAGGAGGTCTATGGCCGAAGCCCCCAAGACTTCCCCCAAAACTTGCAAAAGCGCGCCCAGGAAGCCCATAAGAGGCTGGCAGAACGCCAGCAAGGGGAGGAGAAAACCGCAAAAAACCTGGCGCTGTGGGAGCTGGAAGGGCTCCTCAGCCAGACCGAGGCCTCTGACCTACCGGTTGCATTCCGCCTAGACGACGAGGCCGAGGACGAGCGCACCCAGCGCTTCCTCACCCGCCTGGGGGACCCCAGCGTGGCCGTGGTGCCCCTCTACAAGGTAGGGGATGGCCATTTCCTTGACCCCTACGGCCGGCACCCCGCCAGGCTCAAAGGGGAGCTTTCCAAGGAGGAGGTGCTGGCCCTCTGGCGGCGTGCGGTGCGGCTTTCCCGCCCTCCCATCCCCAAGGTGCTCCTAGAAAAGGAGCCACCCTCCGCCTGGCGCAAAAGCGGCCTCCTGCGGGGCTTGCGGCCTCTGGAGGTGGGTCAATTCTTCCCTCTGAAGGAAGGGGGCACCCTTGGGGTGGAGCTGGACCCGGAGCTAGGGGTGGTGTACAGGCGGGGTTAAATCCGTCAGGGGTTGTCGGCTTAGGGTGCTACCCTGCGAGGAAAAGGAGGTGGAGCGCTTGGCCAAGTTTAACCTGCTAGAGGAACCCTGGATCCCGGTGCTGGAGGGGGGCCAGGTACGGGAGGTGAGCCTCCGAGAGGCGTTGTTCAGGGCCACTTCCATAGAGCGCATAGAAACCCCCTCCCCCCTGGAGGAGGCGGCCCTGCACCGCCTTTTGCTGGCTGTCCTCTACCGCGCGGCACCGCCAAGGGACCTGGACGAGGCCCTGGACCTCCTGGGAAAGGGCGGATTTGACCGAGGGGGACTAGACGCCTACCTGAACACCCACCAGGACCGCTTTTTCCTCTTCCACGACACCACCCCCTTCCTGCAAATCGCAGACCTTCCCGACCAGGACCCTCTCCCTTGGAGCAAGCTTCTTCCCGAGCTTTCCAACGGCAACAACCCCACCCTCTTTGACCACACCCTGAACAGCAACCCGCCCACCGCCTCCTACGCCCAGGCGGCCCGGGCCCTGGTGGTGCACCAGACCTTTGCCCCAGGAGAGTCGTTGTGGCGCCTGGATGTGCCTGCGGCCAAGGACGCCCCCCTGGCCCGGCCCGCGGCTTTCCTGGTCACCGGGAGAAACCTTTTTGAAACCCTGGTGCTGAACCTGGTGCCCCAAAGGGACCCGGGAAAGCCCATCTGGGAACAACCCCCCCTATGCACCAAAGATGTGGAGGGCTACGCCACCCAATGGCCTCTGGAGGGCGCCGCCCGGGTCTACACCTGGCCTGCCCGGGGGGTGCGGCTTCTGGACCAGGGGAATGGCGTGCGCTTTATGGCCTACGGGCCTGGGGTCATGCCCCAAGACGTGGGTTGGCGGGACCCCATGGTGGCCTACCGCCAGAAAAACAAGACCGGGCAGATCCTCACCTTGCGCCTCAGCATGGAAAAGAGCTTCTGGCGCGACTTCGGCGCCATGCTGCCCGGGGCTGGGGGAAGCTGGCCCGCGGCGCTTTCCCACGCCGCCCAGGTGGCCACGGAGGTGAAGCTTATACCCAGTATCCGGGTCCTGGGTCAGGTCTCAGGCCTGGCCAAGATGCTGGACATCCGGCGGGAGGTCTACCCCCTGCCCCCCGGTCTCATTTCCCCCAAGGGAGAAGCCCTTCTGCAGAGGGCTTTGGAGCTGGCGGAAGAACTGGGCCAGCGGCTCCAAACCGCCGCGTGGCGTCTGGCCCAGGAGGTTCTGGGCACCGACGACCGACGCCAGCTTCAGGCTTTCAGGAACTCCCTTCCCCTCCTGCGCCTTTACTGGGCCGAGCTGGACGGGAGTTTTCCCCGGTTCCTCGAGGCCCTGAACCACCCCGGGGCCATGGACCTTTGGCGGGAAGAACTCAAGAAGGCCGCCCGCCGCGCCTGGGAAGAAACCCGCCGCTCCCTGGGCACCCAGGCCCGGCACCTCAAGGCCCTGGTCCGGGGGGAAGAAACCCTAGGGGCTGCTCTGGCAGCGCTATGAGGAGGTGGGAAGGTGAGGGGAAAAGCGTTTTTGGATTGGCTGGAAAAACTCAAGGAGCAGAAGGCCTGGACGCCTGCTCGGGCCGCCCTAAAGCGTAGCCTGGCCTTTGACCCAGGTGCCTATCCCCCGGCCATGCCCTATGTGGAGCCCTTTGTGCAGAAGGAAAAAGAGGAAGAGGATTGGAAACGAGAAGCCCACTACTTGGTGGCGGCCCTCTATGCCCTGAAGGAAGGGAAGCACCAGGAGGGGCGTACCCTGGCCCGCGCCCTGCGGGAGGCCATGGAGGCCCGGGGCTCAGACAGCCTGGAGCGGCGCTTCCAAGCCCTGCTAGATGCCGACCGGGACCAACTGGCCTTCCGTTTGCGGCAGGCGGTGGGCCTGGTGGAGGGGAGCCTGGACTTCGCCAGGCTCCTGGAAGACCTTCTGGATTGGTTCCAGCCAGAGCGCAGGGTACAGGCCCGTTGGGCCAAAGAGTTCTACGGCAAGGAAAGCGTAGAGGAGGAAAAGGAGGTGGTGGCATGAAGCTTGTGGAAGTGCACGTAATCCAGACCGTGGCCCCCAGCAACCTGAACCGGGACGACACGGGAAGCCCCAAGGACGCCCTCTTTGGCGGGTACCGCCGGGCCCGCATCTCCAGCCAGGCCCAGAAGCGGGCGGTGCGGGTGGCTTTTAGAGATGGACTCGTTGGGCAGTTTAGCCCCACTGACCTAGCTGTAAGGACCCAAAGGTTGATAAGAGAAAGCCTCGTGCCGATTTTGAAAAGCCGAGGAATAACGGAGGACGATGCACTCATAGCCTCGAAGAAGCTTTTGGAGGTGTTGAAAAAGAAGGATGGTTCCTTCTTCAAGAAGGACGAGCCAGAGCAAACTTCGTACCTGCTTTTCGTAGGCAATGTAGAAGTAGAGAAATTGGCTGATCTTGTTCAGCGTGAGCTCGCAGTGCTTCTGAGGGATGCCCTTTCAGACAAGACAAAGAAGCAGTTGTTTAATGACTTGGAAGGTATTCTGAACGGAGGCAAGGCCGTAGATCTGGCCCTCTTTGGCCGCATGCTGGCCGACCGGCCCGAGCTGGGGGTGGACGCCGCCGCCCAGGTGGCCCACGCCATCTCCACCCACAAGGTGGACCGGGAGTTTGACTTCTACACCGCTGTGGACGACCTCAACCCCAAGGAGGAAACCGGGGCGGGGATGATGGGGGATGTGGAGTTCTACTCCGCCACCCTGTACCGCTACGCCGTGGTGAACCTGGAGAAGCTCCTGGAAAACCTCCAAGGGGACAAAGACCTGGCCCTCAAGGGCACCCTGGCCTTCCTGGAAGCCTTCGCCCTCACCCTGCCCACCGGCAAGCAAAACAGCTTTGCTGCCCACAACCCCCCCCTCTTCCTGGCCTTCCGCGCCGGGAAGGGCCTGCCCCGGAACCTGGCCACGGCCTTTGAGCGCCCCATCCGCCCCCAGGAGGACAAACCCCTTTCCGCCCTTTCGGTGGAGGCCTTGGTCAAGGAGTGGGAGAAGTTTGACCGGGTCTTTGGCCCCCTGAAGCCTGAGTGGAAGGGGGCCCTGAACCTCACGGAAGGGAATACGGGCAGCCTGAAAGTGGTGGAGAGCCTGGCTGACCTCAAAGCGGACGTAGAAAAGGCCCTGCAAGACCTATTAGGGTAAGGAGGAGGCAATGTATGCCTACCCTTCTCCTTAGACTCCAGGGTCCCATGCAGTCCTGGGGCACCCGGAGCCGCTTTGACTACCGGGATACCTGGCCCTACCCCACCAAGAGCGGGGTCTTGGGGCTTTTGGCCGCCGCCTTGGGCCGGGACCGCAAGGAAGACATCTCCGACCTGGCCGCCCTGCGCATGGGGGTGCGGGTGGACCGGAGGGGCGTGCTCAAGGTGGATTACCAGACCGCCCAGGGGGTCCTGAACTCAGAACAGAGCAAAACCCGAGACGTGCAGAGCTGGCGGTACTACCTTTCGGACGCTGCCTTCCTGGTGGGCCTGGAAGGGGACGCGGGTCTGCTGAAAGGGGCCCACCAGGCGCTCCTCAACCCCAGGTTTGCCCTTTACCTGGGGCGCAAGGGGTACGCGCCCAGCCCACCCCCCTACCTCCCCGATGGCCTGCGGGAAGAACCCCTGGAAATAGCCCTCCGCGCCTACCCCTACCTGTTCCCCCAAAGGCCCAAGGAGGACCTGCTTCTGGTCCTCGAGGCGGAGCAAGGCCGCCTGGTGTACGACCAGCCCATTGCCCCCTTCGCCGAGCGGCGCTTTGGGGCCAGGTACGTGGAGGAAAAACTCCTTGGCAAGGAGGAGGTTCCCCTCAGGGAGGAAGCCCATGTGGGTTAGCAAGCTGGTGCTCAACCTGCGCTCCAAAGCCGCCCGCAGGGACCTGGCCAACCCCTACCAGATGCACCGCACCCTCTCCAAAGCGGTGTCCCAGGCCCTAAAGGAGGGGAAGGAGCGGCTCCTTTGGCGCCTCGAGCCCACCCGGGGCCTGGAAGCCCCCGTGGTCCTGGTCCAGACCCTCACCGAGCCCGACTGGAGCGTTCTGGAAAAGGACTACGCCGAGGTCTTTCCCCCTAAGCCCTTCAACCCCGTTTTGCAGGAAGGCCAGGTGTTGCGCTTCCGCCTCCGCGCCAACCCCAGCAAGCGGGCCAAAGACCGGGGGGAAAGGGTGGCCCTCAAGACGCCCGCGGAGAAAATCTCCTGGCTTGAGCGCAAGCTGGCGGAAGGGGGCTTCCGCCTCCACACGAACGAGGAAGAAGGGCCCATGGTTCGCATCCTCCAAGATAACTTTCTGGAAGTGCGCAAGTCTGGCCACCTCATTCAGGTGCAGGCGGTGCTCTTTGAAGGCACGCTGAAAGTGGTGAACCCAGAGGAGGCCCTCCAGGCCCTCTCCAGGGGCATCGGGCCCGGAAAGGCCCTGGGGCTTGGCCTGCTTTCCCTCAGGCCGTAGGAGGCTTCATGCCACCGGTGCCCAACACCCGCAACCTCAAGGAGCTACCCAAGTTCCGGGATGGGCTCTCCTACCTCTACGTGGAGCACGCCTTCATTGAGCAAGAGGCCCAGGGCATCGGCATCTATACCCAAGAGGGCCTGACCCTGGTGCCGGTGGCGGCCCTGGGGGTGCTCTTTCTGGGCCCCGGCACCCGCATCACCCACGCGGCCATCCGGGCCCTGGCCGGCAACGGCTGCACGGTGGCCTGGATTGGGGAGGGCTTTGCCCGCTTTTACGCCCAGGGCCTGGGGGATACCCGAAGCGCCCTCAGGCTCCAG
Source organism: Meiothermus sp. QL-1 (assembly GCF_003351145.1). NCBI lineage: Bacteria > Thermotogati > Deinococcota > Deinococci > Thermales > Thermaceae > Meiothermus > Meiothermus sp. QL-1. Next base: position 36,219 of record NZ_QQSV01000004.1, read on the forward strand.
CGCCAGGCCAGGGCCTGGGCCGACCCAAAGCTCCACCTGGAGGTGGTCTTCCGCCTCTACCAAAAGCGTTTCAAGGAGCCCCTGCCCAAGGACCTCAGCCTGGAACAGGTGCGGGGGCTGGAGGGGGTACGGGTACGGTCGGCCTATGCCCGCTGGAGCCAGGAGACCGGGGTACCCTGGCACGGCCGGAGCTACGACCGCCGGAACTGGGCCTCTTCCGACCCGATAAACCGGGCGCTCTCTGCTGGAGCGGCCTATCTCTATGGGCTGGCCCATGCCGCCATTGTGAGCAGCGGGTTTAGCCCCGCCCTGGGCTTCATCCACGTGGGCCGGCTCCTTTCCTTCGTTTACGATGTGGCCGACCTCTACAAAACCGAGGTCCTGGTGCCGGCCGCCTTTCTCACGGTGGCGGAGTCAGACCTCGAGGTGGAGCGCCGCATACGGCAGAAGCTTCGGGAACGCATCCTGGAGGAGCGTCTTTTAGAGCGCATGGTGGGAGACTTACTGGACCTCTTCAAGGGGTTGGGCCTGCCCGAGGAGGAAGAGGACGAAGAAGACCCCACCCGTCCCGGAGGGCTTTGGGACCCCGCAGGAGAGGTGGAGGGCGGGGTGGCCTATGGTGGTGATGATCCTGGAGAAAGTGCCGAAGAGTCTTAGGGGAGAGCTGACCCGCTGGCTCCTGGAGGTGGACACTGGGGTATTCGTGGGCCGCCTGAGCGCCACCGTGAGGGAGCTTCTGTGGGAAAAAGTGGTGCAAAAGGCCGGGGAAGGCCGGTGCGCCATGGTCTGGCGTACCAATAACGAGCAAGGCTTTTCCCTTAAGCTCCACAACCACCCGGACCGCACCCTGCAGGACTTTGATGGTATAGTGTTAGTAACTGTGCGCAACGCCGAGGCCATGCAAAAGGCGGAAAAGCTAAAGCGCATGTCCAAGGCCTTGCGCGGGGATCTTGACAAGAAAACCCCGGACTAGTTCCGAAAAAGATACTTAGCGGGGGGTCAGAGGGGATTTTTGCCGTCTGGGTCATGTGTAGTCCCCACACGCGTGGGGATGGACCGCGGACCCCCGGCATCATCGAGGGGGGGAGCATGTAGTCCCCACACGCGTGGGGATGGACCGTTGCCGAACCCCGAACCGTCCACCATAGCTACGTAGTCCCCACACGCGTGGGGATGGACCGACTCCGGTTTTCGCTTGTACCCCCACGCCATACGTAGTCCCCACACGCGTGGGGATGGACCGGGCTATAGCCGCCGCGGCAGCAGGGGGGATGTAGTCCCCACACGCGTGGGGATGGACCGGGCGCTGTTGAAGAACCTCGGTGCGATTCATTGTAGTCCCCACACGCGTGGGGATGGACCGTAGGGCCCTAGCCGCAAGGGGAGTAGCGTGGAGTAGTCCCCACACGCGTGGGGATGGACCGAAACCACGTCCAGGACGATAGAAGAGGTTGCGGTAGTCCCCACACGCGTGGGGATGGACCGGACGGGTACGTGTCGAATTTTTGGCGGGCCATGTAGTCCCCACACGCGTGGGGATGGACCGGGGAAAATGCGAAACTCCTCAGGGGGCGACCCCGTAGTCCCCACACGCGTGGGGATGGACCGAAACCACGTCCAGGACGATAGAAGAGGTTGCGGTAGTCCCCACACGCGTGGGGATGGACCGGACGGGTACGTGTCGAATTTTTGGCGGGCCATGTAGTCCCCACACGCGTGGGGATGGACCGGTGGACGCGCGCTTCCTGGACCCGGCGTATTTGTAGTCCCCACACGCGTGGGGATGGACCAGATGCGCGCGATGAAGGGCCTGGCCACCAGGCGTAGTCCCCACACGCGTGGGGATGGACCTATGAGGCCGAGTTTGTCGAGGCCGGCGGGGCAGTAGTCCCCACACGCGTGGGGATGGACCGACTGGGGCTGGCCGGGCCTGAAGGCGGTCTGGGTAGTCCCCACACGCGTGGGGATGGACCGCCTTTCGCTTCACCTTCTCCTCAAGGGCCTGCCGTAGTCCCCACACGCGTGGGGATGGACCGGTCCACGCGCTGTAGATGATTTTTCTCAACGAGTAGTCCCCACACGCGTGGGGATGGACCGTGGGGCGGGTTGGGCGTCGTCGGTTTCGCCGTCGTAGTCCCCACACGCGTGGGGATGGACCGAGAGGGCGAGCCATCGGCCATCGCTGCCGTAGCGTAGTCCCCACACGCGTGGGGATGGACCGAGGGCGTCGTCTACCTCCCGCCACTCCGGGCTGTAGTCCCCACACGCGTGGGGATGGACCGCTGCCCAAACCTTACCTGAATGTTCCGCCACAGTAGTCCCCACACGCGTGGGGATGGACCGCCGAACCCTGATAGTCCGTCAGCGTGGGACGGGTAGTCCCCACACGCGTGGGGATGGACCGACCCGAGCGGCTAGGCGGGTTATCCCGATTCCGTAGTCCCCACACGCGTGGGGATGGACCTGGGTGCTGAGTCGCCCGGCCTGTACCTCGACCGTAGTCCCCACACGCGTGGGGATGGACCGCCATCGACTATTCCCCCAGCGCGGCCCTCACGGTAGTCCCCACACGCGTGGGGATGGACCGCTGGCCCGGCTGTATGCTGTAGGGCCCGAACCCGTAGTCCCCACACGCGTGGGGATGGACCGGATTTTGCCGATGAGCATGAGCATAAACCCCTGTAGTCCCCACACGCGTGGGGATGGACCGTCCTCCTCGAGGGCGCGCGCAATGGTCTTGCCGTAGTCCCCACACGCGTGGGGATGGACCGGGCAATCCGGCTCAGTCGGGGTAAGGAGTTGCCGTAGTCCCCACACGCGTGGGGATGGACCGCGGGCGAGGCCGCCGGCGAGATTGACCTTCCCGTAGTCCCCACACGCGTGGGGATGGACCGCGACCTCGTCGGGGGCCCGCTGGATGCTCCGCGTAGTCCCCACACGCGTGGGGATGGACCGGAAGTCCGAGGTATACCGCATCCTAAGGGCCCGTAGTCCCCACACGCGTGGGGATGGACCGAAACCGTCCTCCTCCTCCCGCCGGTGGGCAAGGTAGTCCCCACACGCGTGGGGATGGACCGCTGCGCCTGGCCGTTTTCAGCACCACTCACCACCGTAGTCCCCACACGCGTGGGGATGGACCGTCCCCAGAACGCCTGTTATGAGCGTGGCCCAAGTAGTCCCCACACGCGTGGGGATGGACCGCCTGGTCCTGGCAACCCGCAAGGAGGAGCAGTGTAGTCCCCACACGCGTGGGGATGGACCAGCGACGTGTATCGCATTCTGAGGGCCCACCTAGTAGTCCCCACACGCGTGGGGATGGACCGCCCTGGACCTCATCGCACATCTGGGCGGCCACGTAGTCCCCACACGCGTGGGGATGGACCGTGCTCGGCTCGAGCGGTCTCGTGCTCGGCTCGAGTAGTCCCCACACGCGTGGGGATGGACCGTATATCGGCCATGGTAGGCATCTCGCCATCGTCGTAGTCCCCACACGCGTGGGGATGGACCGGTCAACGTTCTGCTCGTAGAGCTCCTGCTTCTCGTAGTCCCCACACGCGTGGGGATGGACCGCGCAGCGGCAGCGATGTTGAGACTGGCCACCAGTAGTCCCCACACGCGTGGGGATGGACCGGTTGCGCACCAGATTAACTTCCGGCTGCAACAGTAGTCCCCACACGCGTGGGGATGGACCTCGCTCGCTCGTAAAGCTCTCTAGAGCGAGCGAGTAGTCCCCACACGCGTGGGGATGGACCTTGGGCTACGGGTCCTCAATCGTGCCGGTATGGGTAGTCCCCACACGCGTGGGGATGGACCGGCTGGCCCCCGGCGTGGTGTTTAAGAAGAATAGTAGTCCCCACACGCGTGGGGATGGACCGCCTCAACCGCAACTAGTCAACGAGCCCTCGGCGTAGTCCCCACACGCGTGGGGATGGACCGACGCTTCCGCCCCCTTTGCCGCGCCTTCGCATGTAGTCCCCACACGCGTGGGGATGGACCGGCATCCTCATAGCGTAGCCGCACGTGCTCATCGTAGTCCCCACACGCGTGGGGATGGACCGATTTCCGTCATTTCGCTCCTCCTCTGTTTTGGGTAGTCCCCACACGCGTGGGGATGGACCGGCTTCGATAGTTGGTCTTCTCCCGTTACTTTGCGTAGTCCCCACACGCGTGGGGATGGACCTATGTCTCTCTGGACGAGCTGTAAACGGGTGAGGTAGTCCCCACACGCGTGGGGATGGACCGGAGACCATCTGGTTCAGCCCGCACTGCCTGGACGTAGTCCCCACACGCGTGGGGATGGACCTCCTCGCGTCTGCGGTTTTTCTCTCGTCCATGGCGTAGTCCCCACACGCGTGGGGATGGACCGGGTCAGGGGAAATCAACGATAGATGCCGCGTCCGTAGTCCCCACACGCGTGGGGATGGACCTCTCGTTAGCGACCGCCTGCACCCGCGCCGGGAGTAGTCCCCACACGCGTGGGGATGGACCGAATAGGGCGGGGAAAGCACTCCAACCCTGGCTGTAGTCCCCACACGCGTGGGGATGGACCGCCCTCGGCAGCGCTTGGATGGCCGCCAGGTTGGTAGTCCCCACACGCGTGGGGATGGACCTCTACGCCGAGCGGCTGTGGGGCACGCTGGGCAGTAGTCCCCACACGCGTGGGGATGGACCTCTTGCCCCGGCAGACCAGTGCTCGACAAGCTCGTAGTCCCCACACGCGTGGGGATGGACCGCGGTCGGAGGCCGTCGGGGACGCGATTTGGCCGTAGTCCCCACACGCGTGGGGATGGACCGGGGTATTCGCGGCTAGAGAAAAATCAGTTATAGTAGTCCCCACACGCGTGGGGATGGACCGGGCATGGGGCCCCAAACCAACCGCGACCATCCGTAGTCCCCACACGCGTGGGGATGGACCGCGCGTCCCGCATATCGCCCCGGTCGGCCCCGCGTAGTCCCCACACGCGTGGGGATGGACCCTGAGTAGGGCAATAAAGAGAAAACCAGTCCCAGTAGTCCCCACACGCGTGGGGATGGACCGAACCTCCGCCAACATCCCCTCCGCCTGTCCGTGTAGTCCCCACACGCGTGGGGATGGACCTCCGAGGTATACCGCATCCTGAGGGCTCACCTCGTAGTCCCCACACGCGTGGGGATGGACCGCGCTGGACCTGCGGCAACTGGCTACCCAGGCCGTAGTCCCCACACGCGTGGGGATGGACCGCCCTCGGCCGGGCCGACCGGGCCGACAAAGGCGTAGTCCCCACACGCGTGGGGATGGACCATTGGGCCACGGCCCGGTCGTGCCGAACCAACACGTAGTCCCCACACGCGTGGGGATGGACCGCCCTCCTGCAAGGGCGGCCGCACGCCTGGCAGTAGTCCCCACACGCGTGGGGATGGACCGCAGCTCTGCAAAGGCCCGACCACGACCCCGGGGTAGTCCCCACACGCGTGGGGATGGACCGAGGGCAGAATCATTGAGCTAATCAACCTAGCCGTAGTCCCCACACGCGTGGGGATGGACCAGTAGCGGTACTCCCTGGCCTGCAACAGCTCGCGTAGTCCCCACACGCGTGGGGATGGACCGTGAAGCGCCAGGGCCTCGAGGCCCGGGTTATAGTAGTCCCCACACGCGTGGGGATGGACCGCCCCCCCATGCCCACACGAAGCCCGGCCTTGTGTAGTCCCCACACGCGTGGGGATGGACCGTCCTGACCGGTAGGCAGGCAGGGGTGCCCAACGTAGTCCCCACACGCGTGGGGATGGACCTGCCCGCTTTGGGAATTTTTTGTAGGGTATTGGGTGTGCTCTACTACCAGTGGCTCGCCTTAGTGTTGTGGTTTGGGCTGGCACTAGCCCACCCCTTTCAGGGTAGCGGGGGATATGTGGAAGGACAGGTGGATTTCGAACCCAACGACGCCCCACCTCGCGCTGGCGTGCCCACCGTGGCTTGGATTGAGTACATCCGCATTGGCGGAAAACACTTCAACCCCCGTGACTGTTTTTGCACCTTGATGTTTTACCAAGGGCAGGTTAGCGCTCGAGTACAGCCCGATGCCCAGATACGAATGCAATTCAACCCCCGCACGGGCCGCGTGGAGGGGGTGGTGCTGTTTCCCAAACCTGGGCCCTACTTCCTAGTGCTGCTTGGCCGCCCCTTGCCCGGCCGGCCGCTGCCGCCTTTTATTATGCAAAGCATCATTCAGGTTCTGCCGCGTTAAACTGTGGGCCCATTCAGGCTGTGCACGGCCCTTCAGGGCATAATAGGCTCACACAGGGAGGCTAAGGTGAGAAGCATAGTTGGGCTTTTGCTGCTGGTGTTGCTCCTACCAGGAGCTCTGGCCCAGCAGCTCCGCGAGCAAATCCGCAAGTACACCCTGGACAACGGCCTGCGGGTGCTGATGGTGCCCGATAAGACCGCCCCAGTCATCCACTTCAACCTGATGTTCGATGTGGGCGGCGTGGACGAGGCACCAGGCCTGGGAGGCATCGCCCACATGGTCGAGCACATGGCCTTCAAGGGCACGCCCAGCATCGGGAGCCTGGACTGGCCAAAGGAAAAAGCCGCCCTAGAGGCCATTGACAAAGCCCGCGCCGAGCTCGACCAGGCCATTGCCAGAGGAGCCCCCCAGGCGGAGATCGAGCGGCTTACCCAGGCCTTCAACAAGGCCCGCGAGGAAGCCCAGAAGCTGGCTTTGCCCAACCCCATCGACCAGCTTTTCACCAACAACGGCGAGCAGGGGTTAAACGCCTCCACCGGTTACGACCGCACCGACTACCGGGTCTCACTGCCCTCGAACCGGCTGGAGCTATATCTCCGGGTCTATGCCGACGTCATGATGAACGCGGTCTTCCGCAGCTTCTACGAAGAAGTAGACGTGGTGCTGGAAGAACGCCGCCAGCGCAACGAGAATGACCCCAACGGGGCCCTGACCGAGGTCTTTTTGCGCGCGGCCTTCCAGGTACACCCCTATGGCCGGCCCCTGATTGGCAGCCGGGAGGAAATCCTGGGCTACCGGGTGGACAAGGCCCTGGAGTTTTGGAGGACCCACTACCACCCCAACCGGGCAGTGCTGGTGCTGGTAGGAGATGTGGAGCCTGAGCGGGACATCCAGCTTGTGCGCCGCTACATGGGCGTGGTCCCGAGGGGCCCGGAGCGGCCCAACCTGAACATCCCCACCGAGCCACCCCAGACCGCCGAGCGGCGGGTGACCCTCGAGTACAACGCCCAGCCAGCCCTGCGGATTGGCTTCCACAAGCCCACCTACCCCAACCGCGACGCCTACGTGATGGACATGATTGACGCCATCCTGACCGAGGGGCGTACCAGCCGCCTCTTCCGCCGGTTGGTGATCCAGGAGCAAGCTGCGCTGAACGTGAGTTCCAGCTCGGCCTCGCCGGGCTTCCGCTACCCCAACCTGTTTGTTATCTCGGCCCAACCCCGCGCACCGCGCACCACCGCAGACCTGGAGCGGCTCATCTACGAGGAGCTCGAGCGGCTCAAGAACGAGCCCGTGAGCCCCCAGGAGCTGCAAAAGGTGCGCAACCAGACCCGCGCCGCTTACCTGAGGGTGTTGCAGGGCGGACCGGGCCTGGCCCAGACGCTAGCCTTCTACGAGCTCTTCTTTGGCGGCTACCAGCGCATCTTTGAGGAGGAGGCTATCTACAACACCATCACCGCGGAGGAAATCCAGCAGGTGGCCCGCAAGTACTTCACGCCCGAGAACCGCACCGTAGCCACCCTGGTTACCAAAGGAGGTAGCCGATGAGAGCGCTTTGGATGCTTTGGGTTGGGCTCTCGCTGGGGTTTGCCCAGGGGCTCGGGGTGCCGGCCGACTGGCCCGACCCCTTCAAGATGCAGTTCCCCCGCATCCAACCCACCCCCTTCCGGCCCTTCGAGGTCACGCTCACCAACGGCCTCCGGGTCCTCCTTATGGAGGATCGGAGACTGCCTTTCGTTTCGGGCCGCGTTTACATCCGGGCTGGCTCCATCTACGAGCCCGACGACAAGGTGGGCCTGACCGGCATCTTCGCCGCGGTGATGCGCACCGGGGGGGCGGGCGAGCGGAGCCCCGACCAAGTGGACGAGATTCTAGAAACCCTGGCGGCCAGCGTGAGCGTCTCGAGCGACAGCCTGTTTACCTCGGTGGCCTTTGAAACCCTGAGCGAGAACCTGGACCAGGTCCTGCAGATTTGGGCCGATGTGCTGGTGCGGCCCCGTTTTGCCCCAGAGCGGCTCGAGCTGGAAAAGGGCCGCGCTTTGGAGGCCATCCGCCGCCGCAACGACCAGCCTACCCAGATTGCGGTGCGGGAGTTCGTGCGCCGGATCAACGAGGGCCACCCCGCCGGGCGCATCAGCAGCGCAGCCTCGGTGCGGGCCATCAGCCGCGACGACCTCCTGGCCTTCCACCAGCGCTTCTTCAAGCCCAACAACGCCATCCTGGCCATTACCGGCGACTTCCGCATCCCCGAGATGGTGGGCCGGCTCGAGCGGGCCCTGGCCGGCTGGCGGCGGGGCGAGGTGAGCCTGCCCAGCTTTCCTCCCCCAACCCCCAGGCCCGCCATCTACTTCCTGCAAAAGGAGACCAACCAGAGCGTCATCTACATGGGCCTCCCCACCGTGACGGCCTTCGCCCCTGGCTACAGCGAGCTCGACCTCCTGAGCCGCATCCTGGGCGACGGCTTCAACAGCCGGCTCTTCCTGGAGGTGCGCACCAAGCGGGGGCTGGCCTACGCCACCGGTGGGGCCCAGTCGCAGGGCTTTGGCTGGCCGGGCTTCTTCTACGGGGCCTCCATCTCGCGGGTGGAGAAGACCGCCGAGGTCATCGAGCTCATGCTGGCCCAGTTCCGCGACCTGCGGGAGCGCCCGGTGAGCCAGGAGGAGCTCGAGCTCTTCCGCAACAACATTCTCAACGCCGAGGTCTTCCGCTTCACCTCCCGCCAGGCGGTGGCCGAGCGCATCGCCCGCACCCGGATGCTGGGCCTGCCCCCCGACTACTACGAACAGTACGTGCGCCAGATCCAGGCCGCCACCCCAGCCGATTTGCAGCGGGTGATGCAGCAGTACGTGCGCCCGGAAGCCTTCGTCATCGTGGTGGTGGGGGACAAGCGCCAGTTCGACCGGCCCCTCTCGAGTCTGGGCAACGTAATCGAGGTGCCGCTGGAGTAGCGCCAATACTGTTGATAGCGTATTATCAGCAGTATGGCCGCGCCCGCGGTAGAGCTAGAGCGCTTTTCGGTACGCTTCGGTGAATTCCAGGCCCTGGAAGAGGTGAGCCTCGAGGTGCCCCCCGGGGCCTTCGTCGCCATCGTGGGACCCAACGGGGCGGGGAAAAGCACCCTGCTCAAGGCGCTTTTGGGCCTGGAGCGCGGGGCCCTGCGCGACGGTCCCACCCGGGTCTCGGGGCAGGTGAGGGTGCTGGGCCTGCCGCCCGGTCGGGTGCCCCCGGGCTGGGTGGGGTATGTGCCCCAGGTCAAGGGCTTCGACCGCAGCTTCCCCGCCCTGGCGCTGGAGGTGGTGGTCTCGGGGCTGCGGCGCCGCTGGCCCTTTTTCATCACCCAGAAGGAGCGCTCGGAGGCCGAGGCGGCCCTGGCCCAGGTGGGGGCCCTGCACCTGGCCCGCCGGCGCCTGAGCAGGCTTTCTGGAGGTGAGCTACAGCGGGTCTACCTAGCCCGAAGCCTGATCCGCAGGCCCAGACTCCTTTTGCTGGATGAGCCCGCCACCGGGGTGGATGCGGTGGGCGAGGCCGACCTGTACCGGCACCTCGAGGCCTACCAGGCCGAGAGCGGGGCTACAATCCTGATGATCACCCACGACTGGGATGCGGCCCGCCACCACGCCAGCCGGGTGCTGGTGCTAAACCGGCGGGTGGTGGGCTACGGTCCTCCCGAGGAAGTGCTTTCCCCAGCCTACCTGGGCCAGGCCTTCGGCCACGTGGGGCATGAACACAGCCTGGCGCTGGGGGCCTGATGCTGGAGGCCTTGCAACTGCCCTTTATGCAGCGGGGCCTGCTGGCGGGCCTGCTGGTAGGCGGCCTGGCCAGCTACCTGGGGGTCTTGGTGGTCCAGCGGCGCCTTTCCTTCCTGGGCGATGGCCTGGCCCACGCGGCCTTTGCAGGGGTCGCGCTGGGGCTCCTGCTGCACCAGGAGCCCCTCTGGGTGGCCCTGCCCTTCGCGGTGGGGGTGGCCCTGCTCATCACCTGGGTGCGCGAGCGAAGCAGCCTGGGCGACGATACCGCGATTGGCATCTTCTTCGCGGTCTCGGTGGCCTTGGGGGTGCTCTTCATGTCGCTGCGGCAGGGGTTCGCCCAGGATGCGGTGGCCTACCTCTTCGGCTCTATCCTGACCGTGACCCCCACCGACCTTTGGACGATGGGCCTGGTGGCCCTGGGCGTGGTGCTTCTGAGCCCGCTGTGGCCCCACTGGGCCTACGCCACCTTCGACCGAGAGCTGGCCCTGGCCGACCGAGAGCCGGTGGGGCTCCACGACTACCTGCTCGCGGGGCTTTTGGCTTTGGTGGTGGTGGTCTCGGTCAAGGTGGTGGGCATCGTGCTGATCGCCGCCTTTCTGGTCATCCCCGCCGCCACCGCGCGCCTCCTCGCCCGCACCTTCGCCGGCATGACCCTGCTCTCGGTGGGGCTGGGGGTCTTTTCGGTGCTGCCTGGCCTGGCCGCAGCCTACCTGCTCGACGTGCCCGCCGGCAGCGCCATCGTGCTTGTCCAGGCCCTGCTCTTCGCCCTGGCGCTCACCCGGCGCTAGGTGAGAAAACCCTCTATCTCCCACGGGTTTTGCGGGTTTATACTGGAGGCATGTGGGTATCCACCAAGGCGCAGTACGGCCTCAGGGCCCTGGTGGAAATTGGCCTGCGCCAGCCAGAGGCGGTACCCCTCAAGGAGGTGGCCGAGGCCCAGGGCATCAGCCAGCACTACCTGGAGCAGATTGCCGCCCAGCTCCGCCGCTCGGGCTTCATCCGCAGCGTGCGGGGGGCCAGGGGTGGGTACCGCCTGGGCCGCCCGAGCGAAAAGATCACCGCGCTGGAGGTGGTGGAGGCCCTCGAGGGCAGCCTGGCCCCGGTGATCTGCCTGGACGACCCTGAGTCCTGCTGGCAGACCGGGCACTGCTCCACCGAGAACCTCTGGAAGCGGGTGGACGAGGCCATGCGGGGGGTTTTGCGCAGCACCACGCTCAAAGACCTGATCGAGGAGCGGAAGCAGATCGAGGCCCGCCGGCTGGTCCAGCTCGAGCCGGCCATGCCCAAGGAGCGATGATCTACCTCGACTACGCCGCCACCACCCCCCTCGACCCCGAGGTGCGGGCCGCCATGGAGGCCTGGCAGGGGGTCTACGGCAACCCCAGCTCGGTCCACGCCCTGGGCCGGGAGGCCCGGCGGCTGCTGGAGGAGGGCCGCGAGCGGCTGGCCGCAGCCATAGGCTGCCGGCCCCGCGAGCTGGTGCTCACCAGCGGCGGCACCGAAGCCAACGCCCTGGCCATCTACGGGGTGGCGCTGGCCCGGGGGCGGGGGCATCTGGTGAGCACCCAGGTGGAGCACTCGGCCACCCTGGGGGCCCTGCGCGGCCTGGAGGCCTTGGGGTTCGAGGTCACCCTCCTCCCCCCCGACCCCTATGGCCTGGTCCACCCCGAGCAGGTGGCCGAGGCCCTGCGGGAGGACACCCTGCTGGTCTCGGTGATGACCGTCAACAACGAGCTGGGGAGCCTCTACCCCATAGAGGCCATCGCCGAGGTCTGCCGGGCTCGAGGGGTGCTCTTCCACACCGACGCGGTGCAGGCCGTGGGCACGGTGCCCTGCCGGGTGGAGGCCCTGGGCGCCGACCTGGTCTCCCTGGCCGCGCACAAGTTCTACGGGCCCAAAGGGATTGGGGCGCTCTACGTGCGCAAGGGGGTGGAGCTCTTCCCTCTGCTGCCGGGAAAGCAGGAGCAGGGCCGCAGGGGGGGCACCGAGAACCCCCTGGCGGTCTACGGGATGGGCCTGGCCGCCGAAAAGGCGGTGCGGCTCCTACCCGAGGAAAGCCAGCGGCTTCTGGCGCTGCGCGAGCGGCTGGAGCGGAGGCTGCTGGCCCTCGAAGGGGTGGAGCTCAACGGTCACCCCACCCAAAGAAGTCCCAAGCACGTAAACGTGACCGCCAGGGGGGCGGATGGGGAGGGGCTCCTGCTCAACCTCGACCTTCTGGGGGTGGCGGTCTCCTCGGGCTCGGCCTGCAGCAGCGGCAGCCTCGAGCCCTCCCACGTGCTGCTGGCCTTGGGGCGCAGCCGGGAGGATGCCAGGGCCTCGGTGCGCTTCAGCCTGGGGCGCTTCACCACCGAGGAGGAGGTGGAGGCTGCTGCCCGGGCCTTTGCCGAGGCCCTGGCCCGCTCGAGGCCCGCCCCTGCCTAGGGGGGCAGCAAAGCCGGGTTGGTGGTGAAGCTGGTGTCGGTAAGGGACTCGAGGAAGGCCACCAGGTCGTCTATCTCCGCCTCGCTCAGGCCCAGCGGGCGAATCAGGGGGTCGGCGTTCAGGTTGGGCTCGCCCCCCCGGTTGTAGTGCTCCACCACCTCGCGCAGGGTCTTCTTGGAGCCGTCGTGCATGTAGGGAGCGGTCAGGGCCACGTTGCGCAGGGTGGGGGTCTTGAACTTGCCCACGTCCTCATCACGTCCGGTGGCCTGGGCCAGCCCGATGTCCTTGTAAACGGTATAAAGCCCGTTGTTGCGGGGCTCGTCGTCGGTGAAGTCGGGGCCCACATGGCAGTGGAAGCAGTCCCCCCGCTCGCTGAAGAACAATTCCATCCCGCGCAGGGCCGCCTCGGAAAGGGCCTGGTCGTCGCCAGCCTGGTAGCGGTCGAAGGGGCTATTGAAGGAGAGCAGGGTGCGCTCGAAGGCGGCGATGGCAAAGGCCACCGTCCTGAGCGAGGGAGGCTCGCCGAAGACCTCCTGGAAGGCCCGGGCGTACTCGGGAATGGCCGAGAGCCGCGCGGCGAGCTCCTCGGGCTCCATGCCCATCTCGTGGTGGGCGGTGAGGGGGCCTACCGCCTGGAGCTCGAGCCGGGGCGAGCGCCCCTCCCAAAAAAGGCGCTGCCGAAAGGCCACGTTGGTCAGGGTAGGGGCATTGCGGCTCCCCTTGCGGCCAAACACCCCGGTGCTCACCGGGTTGCCTCCGTCGCTGAAGGCGAACTCGGGCCTGTGGCAGCTCGCGCAGGCCACCCGACCATCCTTGGAAAGCCTGGGGTCGTAGAAAAGCCGCCGGCCCAGCTCCACCTTGGCCGGGGTCTGGGGGTTGTCGGGCGGGATGGGCACCGCCCGGGGCCCGGCCAGGGTCCGGGGGTCGGGGGGAAGGTGCAGGACTGCCGGGGTTACCGCGGGGCGCTCCAGGGCCAGAAGGCCGAGGCCCAGAAGCACCAGCGCCCATCCCCGCCGCATCCTCACTCCCCCAAGCTGAAAGCGTCGAGCATGTTGTGGTACACCACCGACATCCAGGGGCGCGTCTGGGGGCTCAGGCCGTGGAGCTGGCGCAGGGCGGGCTCCCGCCAGTCCAGGAAAACCCCCCCAGGCCCAGGCCAGAAGGCCCGCCCCAGGTCGAGGTTGAGGACAAGGACCGCCCCGCGGGGAGGAATCTCCAGCCGCACCCGGCGCATCTGCAGGTCGTGCAGGCGCACCGGAAGGCGAAAGGCATCGGTGCCCATGTGGATGACCCACTTCCGGCTGCCCTCGGGCAGAAAGGCGGTGCCCTCGAGGCGGTAGAAGATATAGCCCGGGTTCCAGGCCCAGTACATCCCCGAGTTGATGCCCAGCGGCCAGGCCTGGGTGGCGGCGTCCTGGTGGTTGAGCTCCCGCGGCACCCCCACATCGAAGCGCAGGCCCCGGTACTCCCCGGGCGGTGCCTCGAAGCGCATCAGGGGCACCCCCTGGGTGGGCGCACTGGGCTTGAACTCAGCCAGCACCAGCCCCTCCACCCGCACCTCGCGGCCATCGGGGCGCACCAGGGCCAGATCGGAGAGGTAGAACTTGAGCAGGTCGATGCGATAGCGCTGGCCCTGGGGGGTCTGGTAGGTGCGGCCCCAGGCGAAGGCCTGGTCGCCCACCCGCAGGCTGAGGCGGAGCTCCACCGGCGCGGCCAGCCCCCCTGCCAGCAGCACAGCCCCTAGCCAAACCAAAGGCCTCATACCGCCAGCCTAGCAGGCCTTCATCCCGCCCCCTGGGTCACCTGACGGACACCCGGCGGAACTCGCGGTCCAGCCAGGCCAGCGCCGGCCCCTCGAGCGAGCCGACATCGATGGGCTCCGAGCCCCGGGTCTCGAGCCGCACCGACCCCAGGCCATCGGGCCGCACCGCAAAGCGCCAGCGCATCTCCACCGTGGCCTCGACCTGTCCCGAGGCCCCGCGGCGCTGGGAGACGTAGACCGCGGTGCTGCCCACCCCCTCCTGCTGGAGCCAGGCCCCGTAGCCGGGCAGGGGCTGGGCCCGCAAGGCGTAGTAGGCCGCCACCGCCTGGGCCAGGCGGACCACCACCGGGTGCTCCCCTGCCGCGAGGGGCACGCTCAGGATGGGCAGGCTGGCCCCCACATCGTAGACCACCTCCCCCGCCTCGGCCCGCAGCGCGGGGGCGCAGGCGGGCAGGACGAGCAGGAAAAGCAGCAGCAAAGCGCGCATGGCCCCATTCTAGCCCAGAAGCCCGGCCCAGTCGGTGGGGGGCCTGGGCTCGGCGTACCCGGTGTCCATCTGGGCGAGCTGGAGCCGGCCCGAGTACTCCTCGTTCACCGCCTGCCAGTAGGTGTACTCCTCAATCACCCAGATGCCGCTCTCGCGCGCGCCGTTGCCGCTGGCGCGGATGCCGCCGAAGGGCAGGTGGGCCTCGGCCCCCACGGTGGAGTTGTTGATGCTGGTCATGCCGGCCTTGATCTCGGTCTTGAAGCGGTAGGCCCAGTCCCGCCGCTGGGTGTAGACCGCGCTGGAGAGGCCGTAGGGGTGGGCGTTGGCCGCCTCGATGGCCTCGTCGAGGCCCTCCACCCGCACCAGGTTGACGGTGGGGCCGAAGATTTCCTGCTCGAACTGGCGCATGCCGGGCCGGGCCTCCCAGACCGTGGGCCAGCCGAAGAGCCCGGCCTCGGGGTCGCCCCTGAAGTGGGGGTAGGGCCGGGCGCGGGTGATCTGGCCCTGGCCAAATAGGAGGCAGGCCCCGTCCTGCTGGCCCCAGGTGTAGTGCTCGAGCCAGCGCTCGAAAAGCCGGGCGTTGATGAAAGGCCCATAGGTGACCTCGGGGTGCTCGAAGGGGTTGCCCACCACCGTGGCCTCGGTCCGCTCCAGGAAGCGCTTTTTGAACTCATCGTAGATGGGGGCCTCCACGATGATGTTGCCCGCGCTGGTGCAGCGCTGGCCTCCGGTGGCGAAGGCGCTCCACCAGGCCCCCTCCACAGCCAGCTCGAGCTCGGCGTCCCTGAGCACCACCAAGGGGTTCTTGCCCCCCAGCTCTAAGGTGGGCCGTATCAGGTTGCGCCCCGCCACCTCCCCAATCCAGCGGCCCACCTGGGTGCTGCCGGTGAAGGCGAACTTGTTGAGCAGGCCCTCGTCCATCAACTCCACCAGCCACTGCCCGGTGGAGTCCTTGCCTCCGCCGAAGACCACGTTGATGACCCCTGGGGGAAGCCCGGCCTCCTCAAACAGCCTGACGAAAACATAGGAAAGCGCAGGGGAATCGTCCGAGGGCTTCCAGACCACGGTGTTGCCGGCCAGCACCGCTGGAATCAGCTTCCAGGCCGGCACCGCGATGGGAAAGTTGCCCGCGGTGATCATGCCCACCACCCCCAAAGGCCGGCGGAAGGTGAAGAGCTCCTTGTAGCGCATCTCGCTGGGGACGGTCTGGCCATATAGCCGCCGCCCCTCCGAGGCGAAGAAGACCGCGGTGTCTATGGCCTCCTGCACATCGCCCCCCGCCTCCTTGAAGGTCTTGCCCACCTCCCGCACCATGAGCCGCACCAGCGTGGGTTTCTCCCGGGTCAGAATCTGGGCCAGGTTCTGCAGGACCCCGCCCCGCACCGGTGCAGGGGTGCGCGACCACTCGAGGAAGGCCTGCTGCGCGGCCCGGGCCGCCTTGCGCAGGGTCTCCTTGGTGCCCACGGGGAACCGGGCCACCAGGTCCTCCCGCTGGGCAGGGTTGCGGCGCTCCTCCACCGGCCCCTCGAAGACCTCCTCGCCCCCAATCAAGTGCCCTATCTCCAGCACGTTGCCGTACTTGCTCGGATGCACCCGCATGCGCCCTCCGAACTACTCGGCCGGTGCCAGCTTGGCCCGCAGGGCTTCCGCCGTGGCGGGCGGCACCAGCTTGGAAACATCCCCCCCAAAGCGGGCGATTTCCTTGACCATAGTAGAGGAAACAAACGACCAGCGGGTAGCGGCCATGATGAAAAGGGTCTCCGGGCGGTTGCCGAGCTGGCGGTTGAGGTGGGCCATCTGGAGCTCGTTTTCATAGTCGGAGACCGCCCGCAACCCCTTCACGATAACCCGGGCCCCCAGCCTTCGCATGTACTCGGCCAGAAGGCCGTGGAAGGTATCCACCTCCACATTGGGCAAGCGGGCCTCGAGCACCGCCCGGCGAATGATGGCCACCCGCTCCTCGGGGGTGAAGAGCCAAACGTGCCGCTTGGAGGGGTTTTCCAGCACCGCCACCGTGACCCGATCGAACAGCCTGGAGGCCCGCTGGATTACGTCGAAGTGGCCGTTGTGGAGGGGGTCGAAGCTCCCCGGATAAACCACGTGCATAAAACCTCGCTTCCGGGCCGTATCATCCCACACCCCACCCCGCAGCGCAACGCCCTAGCCCTCCACAATGGTAAGGGCGTTGCGGCCGTAAACCCGCCGCTCGCCCTGGGGCAGCACCAGCTCGCTGGGGTGCTGAAGGATGTAAAGCCCCCCCACCTCCACCAGCCCCGACTGCAACAACCGCTCGAAGTCCTGCCGCAGGTCGTGAGGGTAGGGCGGGGCCATGAAGGCCACGGTGAAACGCAGGCCCCTGTGCCGGGCCTCCTCCAAATAGCGCTCCACCGGTTTTGCCTCGAGGCGCACGCGCAGCCGGGCCTTGCGGGCATTCTCGCGGATGCAGGCGACGGCCTCGGGGTCCTTCTCCACCAGCACCACCTCGAAGCCCTCCGAGGCTGCCTCCAACCCCACCGCCCCGCTGCCAGCGTAGAGGTCCAGGAAGCGCCCCTGCCTCGGGTAGCGGTAGCGCAGGTAGTCGAACAGGGCCTTGCGCAGCCGGACCGGGCTGGGCCGGGCCGAGGCGGGCACCCGCAGGGACACCCCACGGGCCGTACCACCCAGGATGCGCAGCATCGCCTGACCCCCGACCTCAGAGCCTGGGCACCTGGGTGGGGATTTGGACCACGCTCGGATTGCGGAACCAGATCTGGCAGGCGGCCTCGCGGCGGGAGGTGGGCACGCGCACGCTAAAACGGCTGCTCTCCCCCGGGGGCAGGCTGCCCCTGGCGATGGGGGCCGAGTTGGTACCGTAAACCTGTTGAGGGGAAACCCCACCCAACCTATCCAGGCCCCCCTCCACCACCCGCAGGTGGACCCGAATCCCCTGCAGGGTGCGGCCCGCGGTATTCTCTACCACCCCCTGGGCCACCCAGGCCCCGCCGGTATAGGTGCAGCTCCAGCTCGTGACCCGCAGCTTGTAGGCCCCTTGGGCCAATCCAAAGCCCAGCGAAAGCAAAACTATGGGGAAAAGGCGCTTCATAGCCGGAGTATAAACCCAGAGCGCCATTTGACAGCCGCACCCTGGGGTCACTTAGCATACAGCCATGAAAATTGAGGCGGCCGAGCTAAGGCTCATCTCCCTCCCCCTCAAGTTCCGCTTCGAGACCTCGTTTGGGGTGCAGACCGAACGGCACATCATCGTGCTCACCCTCTTTGGCGAGGGGCTGGAGGGCTACGCCGAGACGGTGATGGAGTACATCCCCCACTACCGCGAGGAAAGCCTCTACGGGGCCTGGGACCTCCTGGAAAAACTGCTGCTGCCCAGGGTGCTGGGGCGGGACTTCGCCAACCCCGAGCTTCTGTGGCGCGAGATGACGGGCTTCCGGGGCAACCGCATGGCCAAGGCCGCCCTCGAGATGGCCTTCTGGGACCTGTGGTGCAAGGCCCTGGGCCTGCCTTTGTGGCAGGTCCTGGGCGGGGTGCGGCGCGAGATTCCGGTGGGCATCAGCCTGGGGATTGAGCCCAGCCTGGAGGCCACCCTGGACAAGGTGGCCCAGGCCCTGGCCCAGGGGTACAAACGCGTCAAGCTCAAGATCAAGCCCGGGTGGGACGTAAAACCGGTGCTGGCGGTGCGGGAGGCCTTCCCCGAGGCCAACCTCACCGTGGACGCCAACTCGGCCTATAGCCTGGCCGACATCCCGGTCTTCCGCGCCCTGGATGCGGCCCGGCTCGACTACATCGAGCAACCCCTGGCCTACGACGACCTGGTCGACCACGCCAGGCTCCAGGCCCAGATCGCCACCGCCCTCTGCCTGGACGAGTCCATCACCTCCCCCGAGGACGCCCGCAAGGCCCTGGGCATGGGCGCCGGGCGGGTCATCAACCTCAAGCCCGCGCGGGTGGGGGGAATCCTGCAAGGCCGCAAGGTGCACGATATCGCCGAAAGCCACGGCCTGCCGGTCTGGATGGGGGGCATGCTGGAAGCGGGAATCGGAAGGGCCGCCAACATCCACGTGGCCACCCTGCCCATGTTCGTGAAGCCCGGGGACACCTCGAGCGCCAGCCGCTACTGGCAGGAGGACATCATCGAGGAGGCCCTGGAGGCTAAGGAAGGCCTGATGCCTGTGCCGCAGGGGCCGGGGCTGGGGGTGCACCTGAAGCGGGACTTCCTGGAGAAGATTACCCACAAGTCGGCCTACCTGACCCCAGGCCACGCCTAGTCCGCCATGCTAGAGGTCCTCATCCGCGAGATGCACGAACCCGAGGAGGTGCTGGAAATCCCACGGCTGGAGCGGGCCATCTGGAACGACCCCGGCGAGACCATCCGCCCGGGCACCCTGCTGGCCCTGCTGCACGAGGGCGGCCTGCTGGCCGGGGCCTTTTACCGCGGAGAGCTGGTGGGGTTCGTCTTCGGCTTCCCCACCCACCGCCCCACCGACCATCACTCCCACATGGCCGGGGTGCTGCCGGCCTACCAGCACCTGGGCATCGGCTACCAGCTCAAGCGCTTCCAGCGCGACTGGGCCCTATCGCGGGGGTATGAGCGGGTGGTCTGGACCTTTGACCCCCTGCGCGGTCTGAACGCGCACTTCAACCTGCGCAAGTTGGGGGCCACCTTCCAGCGCTACATCCCCAACTGCTACGGCCCCATGGGGGGGCTCAACGCCGGGGCCCCTTCCGACCGGGCCTACGCGGTCTGGGAGTTGAAGAGCCCCCGGGTGCTGGCCCGGCTCTACGCCCCCCCGCCCCCGCCGGACACAGAGGGCCTGCCCCTGGCCAACCGAGTGGAGGGCGAGGCGCCGCAGGAGGCCCGGCTTGGCCTGGAGGCACCGCGCATCCTGGTGCAAATCCCCGAGGACTGGGGGGGCATCCTGCAGCGCGACCCCGGCCTGGCCCTGGCCTGGCGGGAGCACAGCCGGGAGGTCTTCGGCCACTACCTCGCCCGGGGCTACCGGGCCGTGGAGTTCGTGCGGGGGCCCAACCGCTACCTGCTCGAGCGGGAGGGAACTTGAGCGAGATCTGGACCGCCGAGGTGGTCTACACCGGCTTCGGCACCCCCATGCGGCAGGGCGGCCTGCTGGTGCGGGCAGGCCAGGTGGCAGCAGCGGGTCCGCTGGACGAGCTAAGGGCGCGGTACCCCGAGGCGCCGGTGATCCCGAAGGGCCGGGCCCTGAGCCCCAGGGTGGCAAACGCCCACACCCACCTGGACCTGTCCACCCTGTCCTGTTTTCAGGGCTCCTACACCGCCTTCATCCGCTACGTGGTGGCCCACCGCGCCGAGCGGACCCCCCGCGCGGTGGAAAAGGGCCTGGCAGAGCTGGTGGGGCTTGGGGTAGGGGCTTTCGGCGACATCGCCTACCGGCCCGAAGTTGTCGACTGGCTGGTGGAGCATAGCCCCCTGCCGGGGGTGGTCTACCTCGAGGTCATCCACCGCGACCCCCGGGAGGCGGAAGCGGTGGCCACCCGCCTGATGCGGCGCCTGGAGGGATGGCGAAAGGGCCGCCTGCGGGTGGGCCTGGCCCCCCACACCCCCTTCAACGTGAGCGGGCCCCTGCTGCAAAAACTGGCCCGCCTGGCCCGCCAGGAGGGCTTTCCCCTGCAGATGCATGTGGCCGAAAGCCCAGAGGAAGTTGAGTTGATGACCCGGGGAAGCGGCCCTTTGCAGAAGGTCGCTCGGGCCCTGGGCCTGCCCCCTTACCCCAGGGTGGGCCTCACCCCCGTGCGCTACCTGGCCGAGCTCGGGGTGCTGGGCCCCCACCTGACCATCGTCCATGGGGTGCAGGTGGACGAGGAAGAGGTGCGGATGCTGGCCCAGTCGGGCACCCGGGTGGTGGCCTGCCCCCGCAGCAACGCGGCCCTGGGCTGCGGCGCGTTTCCCTGGAGGCTGTACCTAAGACACGGCGTCGAAGTGGCCCTTGGCACCGACTCCCGCGCCAGCAGCCCCGACCTGGATGTGCGCAACGAGGCCCTCTTTCTTTGGGAACAGGTGGACCCCCGGATACTGGTGCGGGCCGCCGTGCGGGGCGGCTACCGGGTGCTGGGCCTCGAGCCCCCCCGCCTCACCCGCGGAAGCCCGGTTTCCCAGGTACAATCCTGGTGACCGGCGGACCGGTTTTTTATGCAGGTCGGCGCACTCATCCTCTACAGCGCGTTCGTAGGTGCCCTCACCGGGGTCTTCGCCGCCGGCTTCGTTTTCCTGTTGGGGATTTTCGCCCACTACCTGATGGGGGAAGTCCTGGGCTACCTCCCCCCGGGCCTGCCGGGGGAGGGGGGGCTCATGCAGGTCTTCCGGGGGCCCGCCTACGCGGGGCTGGCCCTTCTCCTGCCGGTGGTCTTCGCCGCCTCCAGCTACCTGGGCTCGGGCCGGGGGCTGGGCTGGCTTCTGGCCGCCTACCGCAGCGGCCAGGCGGTGCGCGCGGGCGAGTACTTCCGCGGCATCTTCGGCGCTTTGGTCCAGCTTGGGGCCGGCTCGCCCATGGGGCGGGAAGGACCCATGGCCGCTCTGGGGCTTTGGGTGGGCAGCGCCCTCGGTCGGCGCATCCCTTTGGGAGAGGCCAGCCGCTTCCTCCCCTTCGCCGGCATGGCCGCAGGCTTTGCCGCCGCCTTTCACGCCCCCATGGCCGGGGCCCTGCTGGCCAGCGAGATCGTCTACCGCGGCCTGGCTTTGGAAGTGGGGGCGCTGGCCCCGGCGCTCATCGGCGCGCTGGCCGGCTTCACCGTCTACGGCCTTTTCCACGGCTACGGCCCCCTGCTGGAGCTCACGCCCGGGCCCCTTGCCTGGCCCCAGCTCCTCTTCGGCCTGATCACCGGACTGGTCTGCGCCGGGGTGGGCACGCTCTGGCTCGAGGGCGAACGCCTCCTGCAGCGCCCCTTGCGCCGGCTTGGCTTCGGGGTGCGCCACGCCCTGTTCGGGGCTGTGCTGGGGCTGGCCCTCTTGCTGCTGCCCGAGGCCCTGGGCAGCGGCCTGCCCTGGGTCCAGCTCGGCACCTCGCCCATCCTCACCCTGCCCTTTCTGGGGGCACTTTTCCTGGCCCAGCTCGCCCTGCTGATTCTGGCCGGCGGGGTGCGGGCCTACGGCGGCCAGCTCACCCCGGCCCTGGCCCTGGGGGGGCTCAGCGGGCTGATCCTGGCCCAGCTCTTAGGCCAGGCCCTCCCCCCCATCGCCCCGCCCCCCGAGACCGCGGCCCTGGTGGGGATGGCCGCCATGCTGGCCGGGGTGGCCCGGGCCCCCTTCGCCGCGGTGGTCCTGGCAGGGGAGATGGGTGGGTACGGCCTGCTGCCTTTGGGCCTGGCCGCAGCCTTCTCCGCCTACGCCTTTACCAGCCCCCGGGGCAGCCTGGAGATGGAGGCTAGCCCAAATAGGGGTGCGCCAGAGGGCTCTCGCCCTGGAAGCGCTCCGCAAACCGCACCCCGGCCTCAGCCCCCAGCCTCGAGCGACCCGCCCTGAACTCCTCCAAAGAGTAGTTCCAGCGGTAGAAGCTCTGGTAAAAACTGAAGACCTGTTCGGCCACGGCCTGGCCCTCCTCGCCGATATCCACGTAAACCGCCGGTCGGGGTATATCGCTGCGGTAGTAATGCAAAAGCCGGATGGGCTCCCGGTGGGCAGCCCCCACCAGCTTGGGAATGCGGCAGAGCTTGAGGGCCGACAGGGTAGCCCAGTAGGTCGCCCGGTGGTCGGGGTGCACATCCTCGGGGTTCCAGGTCAGGACCACCTGGGGCTTCCAGGCCGCCACCACCCGGGCAATCGCCAGCGCCTCCTCCCGCCCCCCGGTAAGGCCGCAGTCGGGGAAATCCAGAAAAGCCCCCTCGGCCCCCACCATCTCGGCCACCCGCCTTCCGTGCCCTTCGCGCACCCGGGCCACCTCCTCAGGGGGCGCGTCGCCGAACTGGCTCGCCAGCTCGCCCCGGGTCAGCCAGAGGATCTTGACCGCATCCCCGCGCAAAGCGTGCTTGGCCAGCGTGCCACAGGCCCCTATCTCGTCGTCGGGATGAGCGAAAACCGCAAGCAAACGCACCCCCCAAGTATACCTAGGCCCCGTACGGCAGCCAGATGTTCTTGACCTCGGTGGCCCGGCGCAGCACCTCCTCCACCTCGGGCAGAGGACCGGTTTGGGGCAGGGTCCACGTGCGCTTCATGTTGCCAGCGCTGGCCCGCTCCACCATCGCCCACCCCTCGCGAGGGCCGGCGTACCAGAGGGCATCCACATCGTCGTGCTCGGCCAGGGTCTGGGCCAGCT
The DNA here is from genome assembly GCF_003351145.1 of Meiothermus sp. QL-1. Classification (NCBI taxonomy): domain Bacteria; kingdom Thermotogati; phylum Deinococcota; class Deinococci; order Thermales; family Thermaceae; genus Meiothermus; species Meiothermus sp. QL-1. The sequence continues at coordinate 59,138 of NZ_QQSV01000004.1, forward strand.
CGTCGCGCACGCCGGTGACCAGGTTGAAGACCCCTGCGGGCAGATCGGAGCTCTCCAGCACCTGGTAGAAGTCGGCGACTAGGGGCGAGGGCACCACCACCAGGGTGTTGCCCAGGGCCAAAGCGGTCCCCGCCAGCCTGGCCAGGGCCAAAAGGGGCCAGTCGTCCGGGCAGACAATCCCCAGCACCCCCACGGGCTCCATGAGGGCCAGGGTAAGGCCCCGGAAGGGGGTGGGGTGAACCATCCCCTCGTGCTTGTCGGCCCAGGCTGCTGCGGTGAAAAGGGCCTCGATGGAGGCTTCCACCTCGGCCTCACCCAGCCGCCGGGCGAACTCCTGGGCCCGTTCGGCGAGGTTTTCAGCCAGGAAGTAGAGGATTTGGGCCCGCTGGTGGGCCGAAGCCCCGCGCCAGCCCTCCAGCGCCCCGCGGGCCGCTTCCACCGCGTTTCTTATGTCCTTGCGGTTGCCCAGGGGCACCTCCCCTAGAAGCCGGCCGTCGGGGGCGTAGACAAGCTGGCTATAGCCCGAGTCGGGGCGGGCCTGCTTGCCGCCAATGAAAAGCTTGACGGTGCGGTCGATGGGGGGAAGGCCCGGGGACGGGCTTCTTTCGGGCAGGCGGTCTGGCCCCGGGGGCTGGGGCTTGCGAGACGTGGTCCTCTTCAGGTAGGCCCAAAGCCCCTCCTTGCCCCCCTCCCGTTCAAACCCCGACTCGCGGTAGCCGCCGAAGCCGCTGGCCGCGTCGAAGAGGTTGGTGCTGTTGATCCAAACGGTGCCAGCCTTGAGCTTCATGGCCACCTCCAAGGCCTTCTGCACGTCCTCGCTCCAGATGCTGGCGGAAAGACCGTATCGGGTGTTGTTGGCCAGCCGCACCGCCTCCTCAGGGGTGCGGAAGGTGAGGGCTGCGAGCACCGGCCCGAAAATCTCCTCCTGGGCCAGGGTGGAGGCGGGGGCCACCTGGGTGAACAGGGTGGGGGGATAAAAGCAGCCCTCCTCCGGCACCGCCCAGGAGGGCTGCCAGAGCAGAGCCCCCTCCTCCTGGCCCTTCTGCACCAGACGCTTTATCTTTTCAAGCTGCGCCGGGGCGATGATGGCCCCCATGTCCACCGCCTTATCCAGGGGGTCACCCACCCGCAGCTTCTCCATGCGGGCCTTGAGCTTGGCGTACATCCGCTCGGCAATGCCCTCTTGCAGCAGAAGCCTCGAGCCCGCACAGCAGACCTGCCCCTGGTTGAACCAGATGGCATCCACCACCCCCTCCACCGCGCTGTCCAGGTCGGCGTCCTCAAAAACGATGAAAGGGGACTTCCCCCCAAGCTCCAAAGCCAGCCGCTTGCCGCTTCCGGCGGTGGCCCGGCGAATCTGGCGCCCTACCTCGGTGGAGCCGGTGAAGGCGATCTTGTCCACCCCGGGGTGCTCCACCAAAGCCGCCCCGGTCCGGCCATCGCCGGTGAGGATGTTGACCACCCCCGGCGGCAGCCCCACCCGCTGGCAGACCTCGGCGAACAGAAGAGCGGTGAGCGGGGTGAGCTCGGCCGGTTTCAGCACCACCGTGTTGCCCGTGGCCAGCGCTGGGGCCACCTTCCAGGCCAGCATCAGCAGGGGGAAGTTCCAGGGAATGATCTGGCCCACCACCCCGAGGGGCTCATAGCCGGCAAAGGCCTGGTCCATGAGCTGGGCCCAGCCCGCGTGGTAGTAAAAGTGCCGCACCACCAGGGGGATATCGATATCGCGGGCCTCGCGGATGGGCTTGCCGCTGTCCAGCGTCTCCAGCACTGCAAAAAGCCGGGCGTGCTTCTGCACCTGGCGGGCCATGGCGTAGAGGTAGCGGGCCCGGGCGTGCGGGGGGGTGTCGCGCCAGGCAGGGAAGGCTGCGCGGGCGGCCTGCACCGCCCGGTCCACATCGGCCGGACCGGCCTGGGCCACCTCAGCCAGCGGTCTTCCGTTGGCGGGGTTGTAGGTGGGGAACCACTCTCCGCTCTGGGGCTCGAGCCACTCCCCTCCGATGAAGAGGCTGAAGCGCTGGCGTGAGCTTAGCCAGGCCAAAGCCGGCCCGGCGTCCTCAGGGGCAGGGCCGTAGGGCAGGTTTTCCATTAGCTCGATAAGGTTCATGGGTTTCCAAAAGAGCCCGCGCCCTAGCCCAGCGGCTGGTACTGCATGGAGGCGTAGCGACCGAAGGCCAGGTGCTCGAGCTGACGCTCGATGTCGTTGAGAAGAGCGCTGGCGCCGATACGGAAAAGCCAGGGCTGCATCCACTCCACCCCCAGCTCCTCCCGCAGCAAAATGAGCCAGTCCAGCGCCTGCTTGGCGCTGCGAACCCCGCCTGCGGGCTTGAAACCCACGCGGTAGCCGGTGGCCTCGTGGTAGGCCCGGATAGCCCGCACCATCACCAGGCCAGCATCCAAAGTGGCGTTGACGGCCTCCTTGCCGGTGGAGGTCTTGATGAAGTCGGCCCCAGCCTGCATGGCCACCAGGCTGGCCTTGTAGACATTCCCAAGGGAGCCGAGCTCCCCCACCGCCAGGATGACCTTGAGGTGGGCCTCGCCGCAGGCTGCGCGGAAGTCGCGCACCTCCTGGTAAAGCGCCCGCCAGTTGCCGGTGAGCACGTGGTGGCGGGAGATAACCGCGTCGATTTCGCGGGCCCCGGCCACCACCGAGGCCTCGATTTCCTGCAGCTTGAGGCGGTGGGGGGTGAGGCCGGCGGGAAAACCGGTGGAGACCGCCGCCACGGGAATGCCGCTACCAGCAAGGGCCTCCACCGCAACCGGCACCATCTCGTGGTAGACGCAGACCGCCCCCACCCTGAGCGGAAGCCCCGCCACCCCCAAAGCCGCGAGCAGCTCGGGGCGCACCGGGGAGCGAGCCTTGGCGCACAGCCGGCGCACGGTGCCCGGGGTGTCGTCGCCCGAGAGGGTGGTGAGGTCGAGGGTCCGAACCGCGTGCAGAAGCCAGGCTGCCTGCCAGGCCTTCTTCACCGTGCGGCGGGCGGGCAGGGTGGCCACCCGACGCTCGACCGCCGTGCGGTTCACCCGGGCCTCCTCCACCCAGGAGAGGTCCAGAGGCATCCCGGGGTTGCGCGGCAGGGGATGGGGCTGGGAAAGGGTAAGCGCCATAGGGGCTTGGCCGATTATACACCCCGGCCAAAGGGGGTATACTAAAGCCTAAGGAGGAAGCCATGCCGCTAGGCCCGACCGAATTGCTCATCATTCTGCTCATCGTGGTGCTCCTGTTTGGCGCCCGAAAGCTGCCCGAGCTGGCTCGAGGCCTGGGCCAGTCGGCCCGGGAGTTCCGCAAGGCCCTCAACGAGGAGGAGAAGAAACCCGAAGAAAAGCCCGAGCAAAAACAGTCCTAGCCAGGCATCAGGTGCAGGCAGCGGGGGTCTAGGCGCACCTCGACAGCCCTTCCCTCGCAAAGCCCAAGCCCGGCCTGGCGGTGGCGGGGAAGGAGAAACTCCAGCTCCCCCTCCCCTACCCGGAGTTTCCCGTAGAGCTGCACCCCTTGGGGGCGCAGGTGGAGCACTTTGGCCAGGAACCGGTTCTCCGAACCCTCCTGGGTGAACACCTCTTCCGAGCGTAGCCCCACCCAGAGGGGCTGGCCGGGCTGGAGCCAGGGGGGGCGGGGGGTCTTTAAGGTCCCCAGGGGTGTTTGTACCCGGGCCCACCCGCCCTCCACAGCCACCGCCCGGCCCCTCATCAGGTTGCGGAAACCCACCAGCCGGGCCACCTCGAGGCTGGCCGGCCGGGCAAAGACCTCCTCCGGCGGCCCCTGCTGCACCAGGCCGGCGCGGGTCAGCACCCCCACCCAGTCGGCCCGCTGGGCCAGCCACTGGTCGTGGGAGGCGGCCAGGGTGGGAATGCCCAGGGCCCTGAGCTCCTCCAGCACCCCCCCGAACACCTCCTCCCGCGTCGCGGCATCGAGCGCGCTGGTGGGCTCGTCCAGCAGCAGGATCTGCGGGGAACGGGCCAGCGCCCGGGCCAGCGCCACCCGCTGCTGCTGCCCGCCCGAAAGCTCGCGCGGGAAACGCTCGGCCAGCTCGGCGATGCCCATCTGGGCCAGGTAGGCCAGGGCCCTGGCCCGGCGCTCGGGGGGGGGCAGGTGGGCCAGGGGAAAGGCCACGTTCTGCCAGGCCCGCAGGTGGGGGAAAAGGGCAAAATGCTGGGGCAGGTAGCCCACAGGGCGCTTCTGCGGCGGAAGACCGGCAAAAGGCTCGCCCTGCGCGGGCAAAAGGCCCGCCACCGCTTTGAGCAGGCTGGTCTTGCCCACCCCGCTCTCCCCCAGCAAGACCGTAAAACCCCGCACCGAAAGCCGTACCTGAAGCCTTATCGGCTGCTCGAGGGCATACGCGATCTCCACACGTCCTCCAGGGTACGCACCAGGTAGACCAGGGCAAAGCTTATGCCCAGCAAGACCCCCGCAGCCTCGGCCGCCCGCTCAAACCGCAGGGCCTGCACCTGGTCGTAGATGTAGATGCTCACCATCTGGGTCTTGCCAGGGATGCTCCCCCCCACCATCAGCACCACCCCAAACTCGCCCAGGGTATGGGCAAAGGCCAGGATGGAGCCCGAAAGAATACCGGGCCAGGTGAGGGGCAGGATGACCCCGAACCAAACCCGCCCCCAGCCTGCCCCCAGCGTCCGGGCAGTCTGCAGAAGATCGGGGTCCAGCGCCCGAAAGGCCTCGCGGTAGCCGTTGACGGCAAAGGGCAGGCTGAAGAGCACCGAGCCCACCACCAACCCTTCGAAGCGGAAGGCCCAGCTAAAACCAAAAGTCTGGGCCAGCGGGCCGTTTTGCCCCAGCAGCAGAAGCAGGTAGAACCCCAAAACCGTGGGCGGCAGGGTGAGGGGCAGGAGCACCACCGACTCGACGACCCGCTTGGCGAAAAACCTCTTGTGGGCCAGCACCCAGGCCAAAGGAATGCCCACCAGCAAAAGGATGGCGGTGGTGGTCAGGCCTACCGCCAGGGTAAGGCGCAGGGTCTGCCAGAAGGCGGGGTCGCTCATTCCTCTGGATTCTCTCCCGGCAGCAGAAAGCCGTAGTGGCGCAGAATCCGGCGGGCCTCCGGGGTGCCGATGAACTCATAGAAGCGGCGGACTTCCGCCCGGCCCTGCCCTTGCAGAATCACGTAGCTCTGGTTCAGGCGCAGGTGGCTGCTCAGGGGGGCCAGCCAGTAGACCCCGGCCCGCTCCAGGGCCTCACTTCTAGCGATGGAAAGCGCCAGGAGACCCAAATTGGTGCTGGTCAGGGCAAGCTGCGCGGTCTGGGCGATGTTCTCGCCATAGACAAACTCGAAACTGCTCTTTCCCTGGCGCAGGACCGAGGTGTCGTAGTAGGCCGGTATGCCGGCGGTCATCTCCTCCCAGGGCACAGGACGAAGGGGCCGCAACAGGCCAAAGCGCTGGAGCAGCGTCACCCCCGCCCGGCCATAGGGGGCATGCACCGGGTTGGCAATCGCCAGCCGGGTGGCCCGGGGGTCGAGCAGGAGGCGGGGGCCCAGGCTACGGGGGTCTAGGCCCTGCTGCACCAGGCCCCAGGAGGCCCAGAGCACCATCCGCCCCACCGCGTAAAGCCGGAGGGTGCCCGGCTCGGTGCGGCCAGCCTGTTCCAGCCGCTTGGGGAAGTCCTCATCGGCGGAAAAGAAGATGTCCGCCGGCAGGCCCTGCATGAGCTGGGTGTAGAACTTGCCTGAAGAGCCGAAGCTGAGCTCAACCCGGACCCCCGGGTTCTGCCGTGCGAAGGCCTGGACTATCTCGGGCAGGGCGTACTGCAGGTCGGCGGCCGCCACCACCCGCACGCTCTGGGCCCAGACCATACCCAAGCCCACCCCCAGGGCCAAAACCCATCCACGCATCCAACTCACCCCCTATAGTTACACTGTAACTATAAGGCCGGATGCCTAGCTCCACAAGCCGGGGTCCTCCAACAACCTCTGCACGAAGCCCAGACTGGCACGGGCCATCTGCTGGCGCCACAACAGCGAAACCCGGCGGACCCGGCTCTCTGCTTGCTGCTGCTCGAGCGAGCGAAGAATCCGCTCGTAGACCGCCTGCTGGGCCTGCAAGAAGCTCCTCAGGTCCAGCCCTAAGCGCAACAAAAAGGCAATCTTGAGCCGGAGGTCGGAGCGCCCATAGCGCAGACGCTCCACCGGGGTAAAGAGCCAGCCCAAAGCAGCCTGCCGCCCGGCCTCGGTCAGGGCGAAGAGGGTGCGGGGCGGGCCCGCCAGCCCCTCCTCGCACCGCACCACCTCGATCAGGCCCAGACTCTGCAGGTGCTCGAGGGAGCGGTAAACCTGGGGGCGCTGGATGCGCCAGATCTCCCCGAGCTCCCCCTCCAAGGAAAACAAGGCCGCCAGCCGAAAACCATGCGACTCACCCTCCAGCAGGGCCGACAGCACCGCCCAGTCGGTGGTGGAAAGCCGGGGAGGCATTCAGGGCACGGTGATGCGGGCCCGGTTCTCCCCCACCTGCTGGGGGGTGAGCCGGGGGGTGGTACTGCGCAGGTTGGCCACCTCCTGGGCGGTGATGGGCCGGTGGCCCTGGGGCAAAAGCCGGTCGTTGCCCCAGGCAGTGAGGACGTAGTTGAGCACCTGGGCCACCTGCTCGTCGCTGAGCTGGGGGAAGGCTGGCATCACCCCGTTGTAGTTCACCCCTCGGACCCGCACCGGCCCCTGCATGCCGTAGAGCATGACATAGATGAGATGGGCCCGGCCCTCGGGCGTCCGGATTAGCTCCGGAAGATGCTGGGCCAAAGGAGGGTAGGCCCCCACGCGGCCCTGGCCGCTATCGCCGTGGCAGAAGGCGCAGTTCTGCTGGTAAAGCTGGGCTCCTCCCTGGGCCAGCGCCACGCCCAGGCCGGTTACTAGAGCGAGCCACCTAAGCATGGCCTGAGTATAGGCCCAGGCCTTGGGGAAAAAGGTAAGCGACGGCCCCGGATTAACCCTAGGTAAACCCCCTTACCGTCAACCCCCGGCCCCGCTTAACCTGAATAGCGTGCGGCGGCTGCCCCTCTTTCCCCTGCCTCAGACGGTGGTTTTTCCCGGGCTTCTGATTCCCCTCTACATCTTCGAAGAGCGCTACAAGCAGATGGTGCGCCATCTGCTGGCCCAAGGCGAGGAACGGCGCTTCGTCATCACCCTCGCCACAGCCGCAGGCATCCGCGAGGTAGGGGGGTACGTAGAGCTGCTGGCCGCCTCGGAGAACCCCGATGGCACCTTCAACATCCTCTGCCGGGGTGGGGAGCGCTGCCGGGTGGAGGGGGTGGGCGTGCTCGAGCCCCACCTCTACCACACCACCCTGGACATCCCCTTTCCCCTGGAGAGGGCCCCCCGCAGCGAGGAGATCGTGGCCGCCTGGGATGCGCTGGAAACCTTTCGCAGCTACATGGCCGGCCTGGCCGACCCCAAGGCCCTGGAAGCGGCCCTCGCCAACCTGCCGGATGACCCCCTCTACCAGGCCACCTTCCTGTGCGCGAACCTGCGGGTCTCCCCTCTGGACAAGCAGGCCCTGCTGGAGGCCCCCTCGCTTCTGGCCCGGCTCGAGCTGGCCCAGACCCTCATGCGCCAGGGTCCTTTTCCAAACCACCCCGCCGAGGCCTAGGCCCAGTGGTTCAGCGGCCCATGCCCCCGGCCCAGGGGGGGTGCGCTCAGGAGGGCCCGGGTGAGGTAGGCCTTGGCCTCGGCCACCGCCACCTCCAGGGGCCTGCCCAGGGCCAGGAGGGCGGTGATGGCGGCGGAAAGGGTACACCCCGTGCCGTGGGTGTTCCGGGTGGGGACCCTTTGGGCGCGGAAGGCCTGGAGGCCCTCGGGGGTGGCCAGGAGGTCCACCGCCTCCTCCCCCTCCAGGTGCCCCCCCTTGAGGAGCACCGCCTTGGGGCCCAGGGCCAGGAGGGCCTTGGCCGCCTCCTCGGCCTCCTCCAGGGTGCGGATGGGGGCACCCAGGAGGGCTTCGGCCTCGAGGCGGTTGGGGGTGATGAGGCTGGCCAGGGGGAAAAGCTTCTCCTTAAGGGCAGCCACCGCCTCCGGGGCCAGGAGGGGGTCCCCCCCCTTGGCCACCATCACCGGGTCCACCACCAAAGGCCCAAGGCCAAACCGCCCCACCGCCTCAGCCACGGCCTCCACAATGGCCGCATCCCCCAAGGCCCCGGTCTTGGCCGCGTGGGGGGGCAGGTCCTCGGCCACGCTCCGGATCTGGGCGTAGACCAGGGCAGGGGGAAGCAGGTAAAGCTCCTGCACCCCCAGGGTGTTCTGGGCGGTGATGAGGGTGAGGGCACTGGTGCCATAGACCCCGAAGCGGGTGAAGACCTTGAGGTCCGCCTGCACCCCGGCCCCGCCCCCGGAGTCCGAGCCCGCGATGGTGAGGGCTACGCGCACGCTCCACCCCTAGACCACGGGCAGCTCCATCCGGGCCTTCCCCTTGAGCACCGCCTCCACCAGGTTCATGGGGCAGAAGGGGCCGCACATGCTGCAGGCCTTGGTGCGGCTTCCCCGCTCCTCCTTGAGGCGGCGGGCCTCCTCCGGGAAGAGGGCCAGGGCAAACTGCCCCTCCCAGTCCAGGCGGTAGCGGGCCTCGGACATCTTCCGGTTTCGCTCCAGGGCCCTGGGGTTCCCCCGGGCCACGTCCGCGGCATGGGCGGCAATCTTGAAGGCGATGACCCCCTCCTTCACGTGCTCGGGGGTGGGGAGGCCCAGGTGCTCCGCGGGGGTGAGGTAGCAGAGCATGTCCGCCCCCATCCAGCCCGCCAGGGCCCCGCCGATGGCCCCGGCGATGTGGTCAAAGCCCGCGGCGGTGTCCACGGGGAGCATGCCCAGGATATAGAAGGGAGCCCCCCCGGTGAGCTTTTTCTGGACCTGCACGTTGGTGGCCACCTCGTTCAAGGGGATGTGCCCGGGGCCTTCCACCATGGCCTGGACCCCGGCCCTCCGGGCCCGCTCCACCAGCTCCCCGATGGTAAGGAGCTCGGCAATCTGGGCGCGGTCGGTGCTGTCCGCCAGGGAGCCTGGGCGGAGGCCGTCCCCCAGGGAGAGGGTCATGTCGTAGGTGCGGGCGATGTCCAGGAGGTCGTCAAAGCGGGCGTAAAGGGGGTTCTCCTCCCCCCGGTGGAGCATCCAGGCGGCCATCAGGCCCCCGCCCCGGCTCACGATGCCCGTGGTCCTGTGGCTTTGCCGGTAGACCTCCAGGTTCTTCAGGGTCACCCCCACGTGGACGGTGATGTAGTCCACCCCCTCCTGGCCGTGCTCCTCAATCACCCCCAAGAGCTCGTCCGCGGACATGTCAAAGAAGTTCTTGCGCTTGGCCGCCCGGAACTCCGCCTCGTAGATGGGCACGGTGCCCAGGGGCACGGTGGCCACCTCCAGGATGCGGCGGCGGATGGCCTTGAGGTCGCCCCCCGTGGAGAGGTCCATGATGGTGTCCGCCCCGTACTGGATGGCCACCCGGGCCTTTTCCACCTCCTCCTCCGCGTCCACGTAATCGTAGGAGGTGCCCAGGTTGGCGTTCACCTTCACGGAAAGCCCCTCCCCGATGCCCTTGAAGTCCCGGAGGGTGTGGTGGTGAGGGTTGCGGGGGATCACGATGCGGCCCGATGCCACCCCCTCCCGCACAAACTCGGGGGAAACCCCCTCCTTCTCGGCCACGTAAGCCATCTCCTCGGTGATGATGCCCTTCCTTGCCGCCTCAAGCTGCGTCATACTCTACCCCCAAAAACCTAAGCACCCTATGGGCCGTCCAGGGGGCCAGGAGGACCCCGTTCCTCCCGTGCCCCACCGCCGCCAAAACCCCCTCTTCTACCTCCCCTATGAAAAGCTCCCCCAGGGGCCGGTAGCCCCAGAGAGCCCCCAAGAAACCCGCCCCCTCCAGGAGGGGAAAGCGCTCGTGGGCATAGTCGACAAGCCACCTCAAGCCGAAGAGGTCCACCCCCCCGCCCCAGCCCTCCCGGCTCGTGGCCCCCACGTACACCCCCCCTTCCCGGGGCAGGAGGTACCCATCCCCGGCGAAGAGGGGGGCGGGGGGCGGAGGGCCCTTTAGGAGGAGGGCCTCACCCCTAAGGGGCCGCACCGGCAGGCTAAAGCGCCCGCCCCAGGCCCCCACGGCCAGCAGGACCCACCGCACCCTGGCCTCCCCCTCCCGCCAGCGGACCCGGCCCTCCCCTACCCCCTCCACCTCGGCCTCGAGGCGGGGCACCCCCATGGCGGCAAGGGCCTGGAGGAGGGCGGCCCTCAGGGCCCTGGGGTTCACGTACCCCCCGGGGAAGGCCCTGGCGCCCAGGCCCCCCCGCACCGGGTAGGGCAGGGGCTCCTCCGCCCCCCAGAGGGCCTTTTCCCCCTGGGAGAGGGCCACCACGTGGGTGCCGGAAAACCCCGCCTCCACCTCGAGGCCCTGCCTCCTCAGCTCTGCTAAAAGGGCCGGGTAGTAGTCCAGGCCGAAGTGGGCCCCCTTGAGGAGCTCCCCGGAAAGCCCCTCGGGGTAGGGGGCCAGCATCCCGGCGCTGGCCAGGGTGGCCGCCCCCGCCTTCCCTGCGTCCAGAAGGAGCACGGAAAGGCCCCGCTTCCTGAGCTCGTAGGCGGCCAGGGCCCCCACCACCCCCGCCCCCACCACCGCCACCTCGGCCCTCATGCCCGGCCCCCCAGGGGCACCCCGTGGGTGGGGCTGGAGGGGCTTGCCCCCTCCCTGGGCCGCATGGGGCCCGCCAGGAAGGCCTTCCGCCCCGCCTCCACCGCCAGCCGGAAGGCCTCGGCCATGCGGGGAGGGTCCTGGGCCTCGGCGATGGCGGTGTTCACCAAAACGGCATCCAGCCCCAGCTCCATCACCTCCGCCGCATGGGAGGGCAGGCCCAGCCCCGCGTCCACCACCACCGGGGGGAGGCTCTCCCTCTCCCGGGCGAAGAGTTCCAGCAGGGCCCGGGTCCTCACCCCCCAGCCGGAGCCGATGGGGGCCGCCAGGGGCATCACCGTGGCCGTGCCCAGGGCGGCAAGCCGCTTGGCCAGGACCAAATCGGGCCCCATGTAGGGCAGGACCACGAAGCCCTCCTCCAGAAGCCTCTCCGCCGCCCTCAGGGTCTCCAGGGGGTCAGGGAGGAGGTAGCTGGGGTCGGGGATCACCTCCAGCTTCACCCACCTTTCCCCGGTGAGCACCCGGCCCAGGCGGGCCAGGCGCACCGCCTCCTCCGCCGTTTTGGCCCCGGCGGTGTTGGGCAGAAGCCGCACCCCCTCTAAGGCCTCCAGAAGGCCCACGTGCCCCGGGGCCTTAAGCTCCACCCGCCGCACGGAGACCGTAACCACCTCCGCCCCCGCCGCGGCCATGGCCTCCCGCATCACCCCGAAGTCCCGGAACTTCCCCGAGCCCAGGATGAGCCGGCTCCTAAGCTCCTCTTCCCCTACCTTCCAGGTGTCCATCTAGCCTCCTTGCATGAGGGCCACCACCTCCACCACGTCCCCTTCCCGCAGGACGTGGTGGGGGAGCTCGGTGCCGGGATAGGCCTCCTCGTTGAGGAGGACGGCCACCCGGCCAAGCTCTACCCCCAGCTCCTCCAGGGCCTCCCGCAGGGTTTTGCCCTCGAGGGGCTTGGGCTCGCCGTTAACCCACACCATAAAGCCGCTCCCTAAAGGCCCTGGCCGCCCGCTCGGGGTCCTCGGCGTCCAGGATGGCCCGCACCACCACCACCCGCCTGGCCCCCGCCTCCAGGACCTGGTCCAGGTTGGCAAGGTCTATGCCCCCGATGGCGAACCAGGGGGCCTCGAGGTGCTCCGCCGCCCAGCGCACATACCCCAGGCCCGCCGCCTTCCGCCCCGGCTTGGTGGGGGTCTCCCACACGGGCCCCACCGAGAGGTAGTCGGCCCCCTCCTCTAAGGCCCTTAGGGCCTGCTCGGGGGCGTGGGTGGACCGGCCCACCAGGCCGGAGAAAAACCGCCGGGCCTCCAGAGGGGTGAGGTCCCCCTGGCCCAGGTGCACCCCGTCCGCCCCCAGAAGGGCGGCCAGGTCGGGCCGGTCGTTGAGGAAGAAGGGCACCCCGTAGGCCTGGGCCAGGGCCCGCATCCTCTCCCCCAGCTCCAGGATGGGGCGGGCCTCCCAGTCCTTGGCCCGTAGCTGCAAGACCTCCACGCCCCCCGCCAGGGCCCGTTCCGTGCGCTCCAGGGTCTCCTCCTGGCTCCAGCCGGGCCTGGGGGTCACCACCAGGTAAAGCCTTCCCTGCAAGCCGCTCACCTCCTCAGGCCGGCAAGGCAAAGCCCTGCGGCCCAAGGAGAAAGGTGGGTTTTGGGGGTATTCTCCGCATAAGGCTTCCCTCCGCCGGCATTACCCGGATCAGGTTCCAAGGGTTGCTGGGATATACCCAGCTCTCAGCCCCTTGTTCAGGGCACCCCTAGCCTGTGCCCCCACTATAGCACGGCCTGTAGGAGAGGTGTGGGCTCACTCACACACGGCACAGGAAGAAGAAGCCCGCGGCCGCCAGCCCCGCGCTCATGGCCTTGGTGCCGCTGGTGAGGTCCAGGACCACGGGCACGTCCGGGTGCTTTTCCAAAAGGTCCTTCACGTGGCGGTAGATGGCCCCCACGTCGCTTTTGCCAATCTCCAGGGGATAGATGTCCTTCCCCGTCTCCTGGCGCAGGCGGGAGAGGAAGGAGGCGCTTTCCGGGGTGTGGAGCACATACACCTTCTCCGCCCCCGCCCCCAGGACGGCCAGGACCGTGGCCTCCGGGCTTGTGCCCAGGGTGTGGATGGAAACGGCAAAGGGCTGCCGGCTGGGGTAGACCCTGGGCTCCCGGCGCCAAAGCTCCAGGAGGGCCGGCCAGACCCGCTCCTGGTAAAGGGCCTGGGGGTTTCCCCCAGCCCTCACCGCCTCCTTGTAGGCCTGCCATAGGCTTTCTAACACCTGGTCCATACCCCAAACATACCCTAGGCCCGGCGCCGGAGGGGTTTGGGCCAAAGGAAGACCCGCCTGGCCAGCTCCAGGGGGCGGGCCGCCATGGATCTCCCGGGAACCTGCAGGGGGCGGTTTCCTGGAGGCAGGTTAGGCGCCTGGGCCCGCGGGGGCTCAATCACGGTAATCCTAAAGGGCGGAGGCGGTGGGAAGTCCTGCAGAACTTCCAGGGCAAGCTGCAGCTCCTGCCAGTGGTAGTAGCCCTGCCGCTCCAAAAAGAGGAGAAGCCTTGCCACCCTCAGGGAAGCCCAGCGCAGGTTTTCCTCCGAAAGGGGAGCGCGCTCATGGATGACCCGGTTGCGCAGGGCGATCAGCTCCCAAAGGCCCCTCACCAGCTCCCCATCCTGCTCCTGCAGGTACCCCTCCACCTGGGCCATCTTCTGGCCCAGGGTCCCCTCGGGGAAAGCCCCCAAGCGCTCCAGACCCTCCTCCAGGAGGAAGATGAGGCGGACAAAATCCCCCAGGATGTCCCCGGTACGTTTCCATTCAAACTGGAATTCCATACGTCACCAGAAACCGCACACCCGCGGGGAGGCCCCATAGCCCACCAGCCTTCCCCCCGAAGCCTGGACCAACTCCTCCCAGAAGGCGCGGATGGAGGTGGTGAGCCGGGCATTGGCGTTCCTGTCGTCCCCGGCGGTGAGCCCGGCAAAGCAAACCTCCTGGTCCTTCAGGTTGGGCAACCCCAGCTTCTGGCGAACCCGCTCCAGGAGTTTGCGGCGCACCTCCGGCCGCTCCAGTTTGAGGGTGTAGTCGTAGAGGTTCACCAGCTCAGATTGCTCAAAGCCGTGCACCAGAAGGAGGATCCGCCCCTTGCCCCTGGCCCGCTCCCCCGCAGCCTTCAGGGCGGCCACGATCTCCGTACCCCGGGTGCACTCGGCGATGGCCCGTTGCCGCAGCCCATCAAAGGCCTTCAGGGCCTCCTGGTGGAAGGTCTTTTTGAAGCGCTCCAGCTTAAACCTGGGGGTGTTCAGGGCATCCGGGGTTTCCAGCACGCGGATAGGCGCGGTATAGGAACGACCGGTAACAGGCGCTAGGGTGAGCCGCAAGGAGGCGTTGAGGAGCTTTTCCGAAAGCCTGGGGAGAACCTCCTCCGCCAGCATCTCCCGGTAGCCGTTTTGCACCCCTCGAGGCGCACTGCACCCCAGGGCCACCAGCACCTGGTACTCCTCCTTGCCGCCCATGAAGGGCAGGGTGAAGAACAGAAGGAGCTTGATCATACAGCCGGCCGAGCCTCCTTGGGGGGCTCAGGAGGTTCAGGCGAAGGAGGCAAGCGGGGCGGCTCCAAGGGAGGCAGGGCTCCGGTGAACTCCGGTGCGGGGTCCCAGTTGGGCCAGGCCCGGGAAAACCCCCGCCAGTAGGCCGCCACTTCCTCTCGGAAACGGGCCCCCAGGTAGTCCAGGTGGCGCTGGGTCTGCTGGTGGAGGAAGAAGAGCCTGCTGGAAAGGAGCTTTTCCTGGTTCTGCAAAAGGTAGTACCGCCGCAGGAGAAGCTCCCGCTCATGGGGCGTTTTGTAGCCCAAAAATACGGTGAAGGCCACCAGGCCTAACCCCAGGACCAAAAGCGCCACCAAGGCCCAGGTTCCGGGAGCAGGGTCCCCGGCGATGAGGGCCATGCGGCGGGTGAACTCAAAGCGCAAAAAGGCAAAGGTGGCGGCCATGGCCAAAGGGATGAGCCCCATGACCGAGGCCAGGACATAAGCTCCCTTGCGGAACTGGTTGCCCGCCTCATGCCCCATCCAGAACATGACCAGGGTGGCGATGGCCGAGACCACGTAGGCCTCCAGCTGGCTCAGTTCCAGGGTGTCCATGGCCAGCTTGTTGTAGACCAGCTCTGCGGAGAACACCGCGGTGATGAGGCCCCGCCTGCCCCACTCCGCCCACATGTGGGCGAATACCTCGGGGGTGGGTTCGTCCTTTCCCACCACCCCTTCCAGGGCCTGGCGCTGGGTGCGGACCTGAAGAAGCCTTTGTTCCAGCTTTGCCCGCTTGCGGTGGTACCGGTAGAGCAGGGCTTCCATAGCCCGGCGGTAGCGCTGGGCCAGCTCCTGGGGAAAGGCGGGAGGGGACAGGTAAGCCAAGGAGGCGTGCTTGCGGGATAGGCGCTTGCTGTCCCGGCCGCCGTACCAGTAGGCCCGGATGTTCCTAAGGGTTGCTAGCAGGCCCATGCTCCACCTCGGGGAAAAGGCTGTCCAGGTCCAGGGAGACCCCATGCTTGGCCATTAGGGTTGCGGCCTTCCTCCGCGCCTTGGACCATTCCAGGGCCAGGCGCTTTTGAAAGGCCTCCTCCCTCTGGCGCAACTCCTCTTCAAGATGCTTCAGGCGAAGCTCCTCCCGCAGAAGGGCCCGGTCCAGGAGGGGTTTGGGGTAGCGCCCTTCCGCCTCCAGGGCCTTCAGGTAGTCCAGGTTGCGCAAGAACTCCTCTCGGGAGCGCTCCAGGGGTTGGCAGGCCTTGCGGTGCTTGGCTTGCATCCTGATGACCCTCTGCCGGGTGGCCTCCGCGAGGGCCAAAAGGCGGGCCTTTAGGGCATCAGGCGAGGCGCTTTTGGCCAGCATGGCGAAGGCATGGTATCAAAACCGGGGGCGTTCCAGCGTTCACCTGCCCTTGACAAAAGGAGAGTCTGCCCCTTGACCAAAGCCCTTTTGGGCAAAGATAAGTAAGATGGATGCCAATGCCAAGGGCCGTTCTGGTGTCGGTTTTGGGAAGCGACCCTGCCACCACTGCCTTAGGGGTGAAGCTCCTCCTAAGCAAGTTGTCATCAGAAAGCTTGGCGGTTTTCTTGCTGGAGGATGGTGCACCTAAAGCCCAGCTCCCTAAGGCGTAGGAGCAGGGCCAGGGCCACCGTGGTCTTCCCTGCCCCCGAGTGGGGGGCGGCCAGGAGGAGCCTAGGGGTCCGCATCCCTTTCTAGGCTAAAGTACCAGTCCCGGTAGGGGGTGTTCTCCACCCGCCTCCCCGTGTAGTCCGGCCCTTCCCCCCACCAGGGGGGCCCCCGCTCCCCCAGGGCCCGCTTGGCCTCGTCCACCCTTCGGCGGGCCTCTTTGAGGGCCTCCAAGTCCCCCCGCCCTCTGGCCTCCCGCACCGCCCGCCGGGCCTGCATCAGGGCCTTCACCCAGCGTGCCCGCTCCTCCGGGAGAAGGCTTGGGTCCGTGCAACGCCAAAGCCTCCCCTTGGCCACGAAGTAGCGCCCATCGGGGGTTCTGGGGTAACGCATCGGAAGCTAAACCACCCGGCGCCTGAGCCAGGCCAGCGCCAGGCTGCCCGCAAGCGACAGCCCGGCCAGAAGGGCCAGGAGCCCCCCCACCTCTTCCTGCCGCACCCGCCAGACCATCTGGCGGGCCAGGCTGCGGTAGGTCTCCCTGAGCTGGCTGGCCGAATCAATGAAGAAGTAGGCCCCCTGGCCCACCCGGGCTATCTCCCGCAGGGTGGCCTCATCGAACTGGGCGGCTAGGGCATAGACCTCCGGCAGCCCCGGGACCGGGCCCTCGGTCACCCGGCCCACCCCGATGGCGTGGATGCGAATCTGCTGGCGGGCCGCCTCCTGCGCGGCCTCCAGCGGGTCCACCCCAGCCAGGCTGCGCCCATCGGTAAGAAGGATGATGGTGGCCAGGCTTCTGGGGTCCTGGACGTCCTGGCGCTCGGAGAGGGGGGGCAGGGCCGCGATGCTTTCCAGGATTGCATCGCCGATGGCGGTGCCCAGGTTCAGCTCGAGCCGGTCCACCGCTTCCAGCAGCCTCGCCCGGTCGGTGGTGAGGGGCACCACCAGATGGGCATCGCGGGCAAAGGCCACCAGGGCCACCCGCAGGCCCGGGGGCAGCTCGCGCAGAAAGGTGCGCAAAGCCGCCCGCGCCGCCTCAAAGCGGCTCGGGGCCACGTCGGTGGCGCGCATGGACAGGCTCACATCCACCGCGAGCACCACCGCTGCGCGGGGGTCGGTCTGCGGAACCGGCAGACTGGGCCGGGCCAAAGCCAGCAGGGCCAGCACCAGGGCCAGCAGGTAGAGCAAGGCCGGCAGGTGCGGTCTTAAGTAGCCCTTGGGCAGCGCCCGGACCAGGCGGGCCCCGTCGGGCAGCAGCACCGCCGCCCCTCCCGGCCGCCTGAGGGCCTGCCAGTAGAGCCAAACCAGCAAAGGCACCAACAGCAGCAAGCCCAGAGCCCAGGGCCAAAGAAACCCCATCCCCAACCCCCTAAGGCACCCGCCGCTGCCAGCGCAGGCTCAGGCCCGCCCCCACCACCATCAAGGCCGCCGCCAGCCCTGAAAGCAGGAAGGAGATCTCGGTCCGGGTGCCCTCCCAGCGGATTACCGTGCCCAGCTCCTTCACGATTGCCCGCAAGGCCTCCTCGGTGGGGGGGTAGGTGTTCCTGCCCCCCGTGGCCTGGGCTAAAAGCTCCAGGTTCCTCGGCTCAAAGGGCACGTAGTAGTTGCGCCCCTCGAGCCGCATCACTGTCCCCCCCGGCTGGCCCATGGGGAAGGTATAGAGCTTCACATTGCTCTCCTTTGCGAAGCGGGCGGCCAGCTCCAGGCTGGCGCGGGTGGGAAGCTCGAAGTTGCCCCGCACGTTAGAGGCCCCATCGGAAATTATCACCACGCTGCCCGGGGGCAGGTCCTTGGGAGGGGCCTCCACCGAGGGCAGCTCGGGCACCCCCTGCAGGGGGTCGATGGGGGCTAGGCCTGGGGGGGAAAGCTCCGGCGGGGGCCTCAATTGCCGCCGGCCGGGCAGCATCCGCACCGCGGTGACGATGGCGTTTTCAATCGAGGTGTTCTGCGCCGGTCCGAGCCGGTCTATGGCCTCCAAAATCCTCTGCCTATCGGTGGTAGGGAGCACCAACGCCGCGGCCGAGTCGGAAAAGCTCACCAGCCCAATCTGGGTGGTAGGGGGGGCCAGCTCCACAAACTTGCGGGCCGTGGCCTTGGCTGCCTCAAGGCGGTTTGGATTGAGGTCGGTAGCCAGCATGGAACGCGAAACATCCACGGCCAGCACCACCGCGGCCTTGTTGGTGGGCAAAGGTGGGCTCGCCACCGGCCGGGCCGCGGCCAAAAGCAGAAGGAACAGGGCCAAAAGCTGCAGGACCAGGGGCCAGCGCAGATGGGCTTTGGGCGGCTGGCGCACCACCGCAGCCCGAAGACGCGCCTCGGCAAAGGCCTCAGCGCTTTGGGCTCGGCGTCGCTGCACCCAGTAAAGAAACCCCAGCAGAAGCGGCAATACCAGCAAGAACCACAAAAACGCAGGCCAGGCAAAGCTCATTTTTGCCCCCTCCGGCGTAGGGTGAACTTCAGCAAGGGCTCGACCATGTCCTTTGCGGTGGAAAGGACAAGGGTATCCACCCGGGCCGAGCGGAAAATGCGCTCTAGCTCTGCCTCGCGGGCCTGCACCAGAGCCCGGTAGGCCCGGCGCACCCGGGGGTCGCTGGTGTCCAGCCAGACCTCCTCCCCGCTCTCGGGGTCGCGCAGGCGCAGCTCGCCGCCATCGGGCAGCTCGAGCTCGGCCGGGTCAAGGACGCGCACCGCCACCACGTCGTGGCGGTGGGCGAGACGCCTGAGCGAAGCGGCCCAGGGCGGCTCCTCTTGCGGGCTCAGGAAGTCCGAGACCACGAAAAGCAGCGCCCGGCGTCGAATTATCCGGGCCGCGTGCTCCAAAGCCCCCTCCAGCCCCTCCCCACCCCGCCCGCCCCGGGTGAGCGGCAGGAGCTCGCGCAACAGCCGCAGCACCTGCCGGCGACCCACCCCGGGCGGCACCAGCCGCAGGCCCGCCTCCGAAAAGCCAAGCGCCCCTACCCTGTCGCCGTGGCGGGCCGCGATGGCCGCGGCCACCCCGGCAAACTCCAGGGCTACCTCAGCCTTCAGCGCCCGCCGGGTGCCGAAATTCATGGAGGCCGTGAGGTCCACAATCAGCCAGACCGTTACCTCCTTTTCCTCGCGGTACTGGCGGATGTGGAGCTTCCCGGTGCGGGCGGTCACGTTCCAGTCGATGCGCCGCACCTCGTCGCCGGGCTGGTACTCGCGCACCTCGGCCAAATCGAGGCTCGGTCCATAGAAGAAGCCCCTGTAGTCGCCGAACAAAAACCCGTCCAGCCGCCTGATGACCCTAAACTCCAGCCGGCGCAGGAGCTCCGCGGGCAGCAGGCGGGGCCGTGGGGCCTCCGGCTCTGGAGGCAGGGTGAGCTCTATTTTGCTCCGGCGTCGCCAGGGCATGGTCTACACAGCTGGGTTCTCTGGGCGGGCCTCGCGGTAAGGGTCGCCCAGGTGCACCTTGGGCAGAGGGGTGGCGGCGATGATTTTTCGCACCACCTCCTCCAGCTTCACCTCGTCGGCCAGGGCCTCGTAGGAGAGAATCACCCGGTGGCGCAGCACCTCCGGGGCCAGGTCGCGCACATCTTCGGGCAGGGCATACTCCCGGCCGCGCACGATGGCCAGGGCCTTGGCCCCCAGGATCAGGTTGACGCTGGCCCGGGGGCTGCCCCCGTAGCTGATGTACTTCTTGAGGGCCGCAAGCCCCACCTCACCTGGGTCGCGGGTAGCCCGGGTCAGGCGCACGGCGTACTCGGTGACCGCCGGATGCACGTGCACCTGGTCGGCCATAGCCTGAAGGGCCCTGAGGTCTTCGGCGCTCATCACCTCCCGCACCGGCTCGAACCTGGAGGAGACCCGCTCCACCACGGTCATCTCCTCGTAAAAGGCCGGGTAGTCGAGCCAGACTTTGAACATAAAGCGGTCCACCTGGGCCTCGGGCAAAAAGTAGGTCCCCTCCGACTCGATGGGGTTCTGCGTAGCCAGCACCAAAAAGGGGTCGGGCAGCTTGTAGGTCTCGTGCCCGATGGTCACCTGCCGCTCCTGCATGGCCTCCAGCAGGGCAGACTGAATCTTGGCCGGGGCGCGGTTGATCTCATCGGCCAGAATCAGGTTGGCGAAGATGGGCCCCAGCTCCACCTCGAAGCGGGCCTCCCTGGGGTTGTAGATGCGGGTGCCCACAAGGTCGGCCGGCACCAGGTCGGGGGTGAACTGGATGCGCTTGAAGCTGGCGCCGATGGCCTCGGCCAAGGTCTTGACCGCCAGGGTCTTGGCCAGGCCCGGCACCCCTTCGATGAGGATGTGACCCCGGGCCAAGAGGGCCACCAGCATCCGCTCCAGCATCAGGTCCTGGCCTACGATGACCTTTTTGACCTCTAGAAGGAGGGTGCGCAGCCTGGCTGCGGCATCCAGAACGGCTTGGGGCTCGAGGAGGGTTTTCTGCTGCTCCATGTTCAACCTCAGCTAGATGCTGGAATCGGGCCCCCGCTCGGGCGGAAGAGGGCTGGGGGGCGGCGGGGTCCTGGGGTCTAGGGGGATGAGCTCGGGCGGGTCGCCGAACGGGCCGGGCCCTGGCAGCTCAAAGCGATAAAGCTGGCCGTCCTGGTAAATAAGGAGGGGGCACTCCTCGCCTTCCTGTGGCGGCCCGGCGCCTGGACCGCCAGGACCCGGAAGGGGGATGAGCTCCCGGGCATCCGGGGTGGGCGGCAGGGGCTGCTGCGGGTCGAACTGCACCCTCGTCCAGGAGGCCTGTGGCGCCGCGGACGGGGCCATCCAGCGGCCCAGGGCAAAGCCCACCGAAAGCAACAAAAGACTGAGGCCCACCGGCCCCCACCTGCGGTCCAACCCCTTGGGTCCCATACTTTACTTTATGGCGGGCTGCTGGGTTAAGTCTGAGAAGGGCCCCACTTTTAGCGAATCTCCACCCCCGACCACCTCTCCAAAAGCTGCGCTACTGCGGTGTGGTCCACCTCGCTCGAGCCCACCTCGCGCTTGGCCACCTCAAAGAACTCCCGCACCTGCCGAAGCAGCGGAGCCGGGGTGCCCGCAGCCTCGATTACCTTGCTGGCAATCCCCAGGTCCTTGGCCAAAAGCCCTAGGGCGAAGGTGTTGGGAAACTCGCGGGAGAGCACCCGCTGGCCAAACAGGTTCTCGCTCACATTAGAGCGGCCGGAGGAGGCGTTGATCACCTCCAGCGCCAGCCGGGCCTCCACCCCCTGCTTCACCAGGGCCACCATCCCCTCGCTCAAGGCCCAGAGGTTCACCGCCAAAAGCGCGTTGTTGATGGCCTTGACCGCGTGGCCGGCCCCTACGGGCCCCACGTGCACAATCTTGGAGGCGTATACCGCCATCACCGGCTGGGCACGGGCGAAGTCCTCGGGCCGCCCCCCCACCATCACTGTGGCCCGGCCCTCCACCGCCCCCGCCACCCCCCCCGAGAGGCAGGCGTCCAGATAGGCCACGCCCTTTTCCTCGAGCATCGCCGCAGTCTTTCGGGCCAGCTCCGGCTCGCCCGAGGTGTGGTCCACCCAGAGGGTCCCCGGGCGCAGGTAGGGCAGGAGCCTCAGGGCCAGCTCGTGCACCTCGTGGGAGGTGGGCAAGCAGGTGAAGAGCATCTCGGCCTGGGCCACCTCGGGCAGCTCCACCGGTCTGGAGCCAAAAGCCTCTGCGTGGGCCTGGGCCTTAGCAAAGGTGCGGTTCCAGACCAGGGTCTCGAAGCGGCGGGCCAGGTGCCCGGCCAGCGGGTAGCCCATGGCCCCCAGCCCAACGAAGGCCAGCTTAGGTGCTCGCTCGCCCATACCCCCTATCATATAGGGCCCTCGGCGCGTTATTGGGAGCGTTACAACCCCGGGGCTCCGCCCCTTTTCCTGGTAATGGCAAACCGGCAAGGCCCCCGCCGAAGGGCCAGGAAAGATAACGCCCTCTTTACGGAAAACCCGCCGGGAAGGACAAAAGTTCCCCTATCCTGGGGCTAGCTTGCATGGCTAAGGAGGACGCCTGGATGAAGTTGAGTCGCCTTTTGGTCGGTGCGGCCCTGCTGCTGGCGGGCTGTCCTCAGACCCCCCCGCCACCCCCCCCGGCCCAGCTCGAGCCCCCCCGCAACCTCATCGCCTGGGCCGCCTCACCCACCCAGGTCAGGCTTTCCTGGAGGCCCCCCACCGGGCTGAGCAACCCCAGCTTCGAGATCGAGCGCAGGGTGGGTGGAGGCCCCTTCGAGCCGGTCGCCAGCAGCCTGAGCGCCGCCGAGTACACCGACACACAGGCTGCAGGGGGCAAGACCCTGGTCTACCGGGTGCGCACCAAAACCGCCCAGGGCCAAAGCGCCTGGGTGGAGTCCAACCCGGTGCCGGTGCCCATGGGCTGCTCTAACCACCCCGACAACGGCCCAGCCCATATGGTGGGCTGCTTCAGCCCGGTGGTGGACAACTGGCCCCTGGTGGCCACCTACATCGCCCTCCTGCCCAACGGCAAGGTGGTGGCCTGGTACGCCTCGGACGACATTGGGCGCTACCGCGAAAACATCGATGTTCACCAGAGCAATGACCCCCGCAACGCCCCCCCCGCCCAGGAAGACGGCACCATGGTGACCATCTGGGACCCCGCGAGCGGAAGCTTTGAGGACGCCAGCTTCGGCAACGGCAGCCAACGCGGCGTCTCGGGCCAGCCCAAGGGCACCGACCTCTTCTGCGCCGGCTACACCGTGCTCGAAGATGGGCGGTTCTTCACCGCAGGGGGCAACCTGGGGCTCGAGTGGGGCAGCCTGCGCACCAATATCCTCGACCCCAGGACCAGGAGCTGGACCGAGGGCCCCGACATGTGGTGGGGCCGCTGGTACCCCACCGTGACCAAACTCCCCAACGGCGAGCTGCTGATCACCGGCGGCACCGCCAAGCCCAGGCCAGATTTCGTGGAGGGCTCGCCGAATACCCCCGACAACCCCTGCCGCACCCCTTCTGGCTCATGCCCCCCGGGGCTGGCCCAGGGCCTGCCCGGTGGGCTGGACAAAGGCGTCCGCACCCAAAACGCCCGCGGAACCGCCCACAACAACGCTTTCGAGATATACAACCCCGACACCAACACCCTGAGGATGCTGGAGGCCACCGCTGCGAGCGTAGCCTCCTTCGAGCACTACTACCCCTGGTGGCACGTCATTCCCAATGGCCTGGCCTTCCTCACCGGGGCGGGGGTGCACAAAGGGATCCTAGACTGGCAGGCCGGGCAGTGGGTGGGCCTCTGGCGGTCCTATCCCCCCTCCGGGGGCTATTCCACGGTCCCCTACGATGCCCACCGGATCTACGGCAGCTCGGTTATGTACGAGCCGGGCAAGGTGCTGGTCATAGGGGGAGGATACGCAGCCGACACCTACGACCCGCAAGGCACCCTGGAGATTTTCGCCCTCAACAACTGGGAAAACGGCCACACTACCCTGCACCTCGAGGCGAGCCTCAACCCCACCAGCCCCCCTACCATGAAACCCGGCCCCAAGATGCGCTACCGCCGCACCCACCTGGACGCCACCCTGCTCCCCAACGGCGAGATATTCGTGAACGGGGGACAGCAGGACGGCGGTGAGGAGACCACCTCCATCCCCGGCTACAGGCCCGATGGCTTCCCCAACCAGCGCCCGGCCCTGACCGGGGCACTGGCCCGGGAGTGGTGGCCCAAGACGGTCAACCCGGCCACGGTCTTCAACATCGACCTGGCCGTCTATAGAAGCGAGATCTGGAAACCGGGCCCCGAGAACGGCGGCACCGGCCGGTTCGTCCTGGGCCCCCGGGCCCAGCGGCCCCGCATCTACCACTCGGCCGCCCTCCTCCTGCCCGACGCCACCGTGCTCACGGTGGGGGGCGGCGGGTGCGGGCTTTGCGCGGGCAACTTCGAGACCGGCGGACGCGACGAGGGCTACTACGGCCGTTGGTACGGCCAGCCCGAGAAAATCAACCAGAAAAACCACGAGATCTACTACCCGGCCTACCTCTTCAAGGAGGATGGCAGCCTGGCCCCCAGGCCCATCATCACCCGGCTGGAGGGGCTGGCCCCCGACGCCGACTACCCCACCTTGGCCTACAACCAGTCCTTCACCGTGCACTGGAGCCACCCCGACCCCGCCCGCTCCATCCAACGGGTCACCTTCCTGGCCCTAGGGGCCCCCACCCACGGCTTCGACCAGAACCAGCGCTTCTTGCAGCTGGACTTCCAGCAAAGCGGCTACACCCTGACCGTGCGGGCCCCCTACGATAGGCAGTACGGCGGCCTCGCTCGCAACATCGCCCCCCCAGGCTTCTACATGCTCTTCCTGCTCGACGACAAGGGGGTGCCCTCGGTGGCCAAGATTCTCCGCATCCGCTAGCGCAGCAAGGCCGCCAGCAGAAGTCCAACGGCCAGGGTTCCCGCGAAGGCCACCCCCAGCGCCAGCCAAGCCCGGCCGGGCCCAAGCGGCCCCAGGGTGGCCTGGGTCGCCAGGTAGGCGAGGTAAGCGTTGGCCCCCAAAGCCGCCAGGGCCAGCAGGGGCAGCAAGGGGATGCCCACCAGGCTCAGCGCCAGAAGAAGGCCCAGCAGGGAGAAGAGCAGGTTGAGGGGGGCCCAGAACAGAGCAAAGCGGTAGGCCAGGTGGTCCAGGCTGCCCTGGCTGCCCCCTACGCGGTGGACCAGGTAGGCGAAGACCCAGAAGCCCAGCACGTTGCCCGCCACCCCGCTCAAAAAGCCCCCCGAGCCCAGGCTGAAAAGCCCCCCCACCGCCGCCGCAGCCAGCACGTAGAGCGAGGCTTCCAAGAAGCTTCCCCTTTTTGAGGCAAAGGCGGCCACGCTGGGCCGGGTCAGCACCTCCAAGCTCTGGGCCAGCATGGCGCCTAGGGTTCCGGTCATCTCCCGACCAGTCTACCGCGTTCTCTCATGGGCTTTTCAGGCACTGCCCCATAACCCTCCCATAGATTGGTGCCATGCGCTTTCTAGCCCTGCTCATCCTCTTCCTACCGGTCTGGGCCCAAGAGCCCTCCGCCCCCGAGGCCTACACGGTGGCCCGCATCGTGGCCCTGGGCCCGCACACCGCCACCGTGGAGATAGGAGGCGAGCGAAAGGAGGCTGAGCTGCCCACCGAGTTCGCCGGCTTCCACGTGGGCCAGCGGGTGGTGGTCTACCAGGCCGGCGGAAGGGCCTACATCGCCGAACCCTACCGCATCCCCTACCTGTGGGGCCTCCTGGGGCTCTTCGCCCTGGTCACCCTTACCCTGGGGCGGGGCAAGGGGCTGCGGGGGCTTTTGGGCACCGCCGCCAGCATGGGGGTGCTGGCTTTTTTCGTGGTGCCGCAGATCTCCTCCGGCAACAACCCCCTTCTGGTCACCTTCGTGGGGGCCTTCGGCATCCTGGCCCTCTCGATCTACTTCGTGCACGGGGTGAACCGCAAGACCACCGCGGCCCTTATTGGCACCACTCTGGCCACCATAGTGGCCCTGGTGCTCGCCTCGCTCCTCACTGAGTGGATGCAGTTCACCGGCCTCACCTCCGAGGAGACCTTCCTAGCACGCTTCCAGCTCGGGGGCCAGCTCGATTTGGTGGCCCTGTACCTGGCCGGGGTGGTGGTGGGGGCTTTGGGGGCCCTGAACGACGTGACCGTAACCCAGGCCGCGGTGGTGCAGGCCCTGGTCCAGGCCAACCCCCGCTACGGCCTGCGCGAGCTGTACAACCGGGGCATGACGGTGGGCTTCGACCACATCGGCAGCCTGGTCAACACCCTGGTGCTGGCCTACGCTGCAGGCAGCCTGCCCTTGCTGCTCCTCATCAGCAGAAGCGACGTGCCGCTTTACCTGCTGGTGAACAACGAGACCTTCGCCGCAGAGATCGTGACCATGCTGGTGGGCTCGCTGGCGCTGGTGCTGGCCGTACCCCTCACCACTTTGGTCGCGGCCTGGCTTTTGCGGGGGCGGAGGCTCGACTACATCGACCGGCGCTGGCCTGAAGCCTAGGGGCGGGGAATAATGGAGCCATGCAACTCAGCGGCAAAACCGCCCTCATCACCGGGGCAGGAAGCGGCATCGGCAGGGCCATCGCCGAGGTCTTCGCCCGCGAGGGGGCCCGGCTCATCCTAAACGACCTCTCCCCCACCGGGGCCGAGGTGGCCCGGGCCCTGGGCGGGGTCTTCATCCAGGCCGACCTGGCGAACCAGGCGGACGTAAGAGCCCTGGCCGAGGAGGCCTTGCGGCAGGGTCCCGTGGACATCCTGGTCAACAACGCGGGCCTGCAGCGCATCCATCCGGTGGAGGAATTCCCCGAGGAAACCTGGAACCAGATGCTCCAGGTCCTGCTCACCGCCCCCTTCCAGCTCATCAAGTACACCCTTCCCGGCATGAAGCAAAGGCGCTGGGGGCGGATCATCAACATCGCCTCGCTGCACGGGCTGGTGGCAAGCCCCTACAAGTCGGCCTATATCGCGGCCAAGCACGGTCTTCTAGGCCTGACCAAGACGGTGGCCCTCGAGGCGGCCGAGTACGGCATCACCGTGAACGCCATCTGCCCAGCCTACGTGCGCACTGCCCTGGTGGAGTCGCAAATTGCCGACCAGGCCCGCACCCTGGGCATCCCCGCTTCAGAGGTGATCGAGCGGGTCATGCTGGCCCCGGCGGCCATCAAGCGCCTGATTGAGCCTTTGGAGGTGGCGGAGTACGCCCTCTTCCTGGCCTCCGAAAAGGCCGGCGCCATCACCGGCTCAGCCCAGGTGATGGACCTGGGCTGGACCGCGCGCTAGCGCCTGTAGATTCGGCGCTCGGCCTCGATGGCCTGCAGGACCTCCTGGATCTCCCGGGTAAGGGCGCGGATCTCATCCAACTCGGTGGTGTTCTTTAGCTGGCTTTTTAGACGGTCTAAGCGCATCTCGTAGTAGACCTCACGCACCCGGGCCAGGGCCACCGCCAGGTGGGCCTCCAGGCTATCCCGCTCGAGGCTAGGGCTCTTCATGAGCACATCCATCAGCCGGGCCCCCTCCCCCCGCTGCTCGAAGTAGCGCAGAATGCGCCCCTTGCCCCGCTGCTCGCGGCAGACCCGCACGAACTCAGCCAGGAGGCTGCCCTCGGGCGGCCAGGTGTGGTCTTCTACATACTGCACCCAGTCTAAGAACTCCTCCTCTGGCACCCCGTACAGAAGCGCAATCACGTCCAGCTCGCGCAGCAGGCGCTTCTCGGTTAGGTCGGGGCGGCTCAGGCCCAAAGGCACCCCCCCAGGCGGGGTGGCCCGGCCCCGGCGGGCCTGGGCCAGGTAGTCCTCCAGGGCGCGGGGGGTGAGCCCCAGGGCGCTGATGACCTTGGCCTTTAGCCTCTCGGCCACCCGGTCAAAGGGCTCGGGCGACAAAAGGCGCGGCCGGAGAGCCTCGAGCACCTTCTGCTTGTGCTCGGGGCGGCGCAGGTCCAGCCCGGCCGCGGCCTGCTCGAAGCGGTAGTCCACCTCAGAGACTGCCTCGGCCAGGGCCTTCTCAAAAAGCGCCCGCCCTTGCTCCAACCCCAGCAGGTCGGCGGGGTCCTTACCCCCCTCCAGCTTCACCGCGTAGACCACAAAGCTGCGCGCAACCTCCAGGTCCAGGCTCTGCAGGGTGGCCCGGCGACCGGCCTCATCGGCATCGAAGGCCAGATACAGCTCAGCCACCCCGGCCCGCCGCAAAAGGTGGGCCTGCTCCCCGGAAAGCGAGGAGCCCAGCACCCCCACCGCCTCGCTAAAGCCCATCTGGTGCAGGGCTATCACGTCAAAAAGCCCTTCCACTACCACCGCTCGCTCGCGCTCGCGCAGGGTGGCGCGGGCCTGGGGGTAGCCATAGAGGAGGTGGCTCTTCTTGAAAAGGGCGGTCTCGGGGGAGTTCAGGTACTTGGGGTTATCGTCCGGCGCAAGGGCCCGGGCACTAAAGGCCACGATGCGCCCCAAGGGGTCCTGGAGGGGAAAGGTGACGCGGTGGCGGAAGCGGTCGAAATAGCGCCCCTCCCGCTCCAGGAGCACCCCTGCGGCCACCCCTTGGTCCGGGGGAATGCCGTGGTCGTGCAGGTAGCGGAGCAGTCCCTCGCGCGCAGGCGGGGCGTAGCCTAGGCCGAAGCGCTCGATGGAGGCCGGGAGCAGACCCCGGCCTTCCAGATAGGCCAGGGCCTCGCCCCCCAGGTGGCTTTTGAAGTAGGCCTGGGCCAGCTCGAGCACCCGCAGGGCCTCCTTGCGGGGGGAGGGGCGACCCCCAAAGCGGGGCAGCTCCACCCCGGCCTCCTGGGCAAGCCGCTCCAGGGCCTCGCGGAACTCCAGCCCCTCCACCCGCTGCAAAAAGGCGAAGATATCCCCCCCCGCCTTGCAGCCGAAGCAGTAGCAGAGCCCTTTGGCCTCGTCCACATAAAAGGAGGGGGTCTTCTCCTGGTGGAAGGGACAAAGCCCCTTCCAAACCCCCTTGCCGCTGGGCCTGAGCGCCACATACCGGCCCACCAGCTCGCGAATGGAGATGCGGGCGCGAATCAGCTCGATGGCCCGGGCGCTCTCGCTGTCCATAAACCCTCCGGCCCCAGCCGGGATGGACCCTTATTCTAGCGCCTGCCCCGGCTCTACCCCCACCCCCTCAAAAGGGCGCGGGCCCGGGAGGCGCCGGGCCCACCAGCGCAGCCAGATCCCCACGATACCGTAGCCGCGCAGCTTCTCGCTTCTAAGTTCCTGGCAAAGAAGCCGCCGCCAGAGCCTGGCCAGTGGGGTCTTGGCCTCAAAATCAGCCAGCCCAGACTCTCTTCCCTCTAGCAGCAGGATGTGTTCGTGCAGCAGACGGGCATACCCGTGGTGGAGCTCAAAGCCCGAAGCGGCGGTCTGGCGGAGCAGGTAGCGCGAGAGGGCCAAGGCCTTCCTGGCCGAGCGGGAATACAGGTGGAGGCCCAGCACGGTAAGCGCGTGGTAGTAGAGGCCCGGGTTATGCCCCTTCCGGGCCAGCCGGGCTGCCCGCCGCAGGTGGGGGCCCCCATCCTGCCCCTCGTAGCTCCTGCGCAGCCCCAAGGCCAGCTCCGCCAGCGCAAGGGCCTCGGCGTCCTCCACCTCCAGCCCCCACAGCAGCCGTTCCAGCATCTCGCCATGCCTGCGGCCCGGGGCTAGGGCGTGGGCCACGGCCAGGTAGCCGTGCAAAAGAGGGGAAGGGGCCTGGGCCAGCACCGCCTCGCCGTAGCGCAGCGCTTTTTCCAGTTGGCCCGACTCGAGGAAGTAGCGCAAGCAGGCCAGCCCCAGCCGCTCGACCACCCAGGCCGGCGCCCCCTCCACAAGGGGCTCGGCCTCTTCCAACAGCCGCTCGGCCTGCTCGAGCTGGCCCAGATCCAAAAGCAGGGCAGCCCGGCTGGCGTGGTAGAGGGCGGTGAACCAGGCCGGCAGGGCCTCGTGGGGGGCCACCAGGGCGCCGAGGGCCTCCTGCGGCTTGAACTGCCGCCAAAGGGCCTCAGCCAGAAGCTGGCGGGCCTCGAAGCACTCGGTGGGGTTCCGGGCGTGCTCCTCCAGGTAGCGCTCGCAGGCCCGCTGGGCCTCGGCCAACCGGCCCTCCCGCAGCCAGGCCCTGGCCCGCACCAGCAGGGCAGGGCCCTGCAGCCCCGGCGGAAGGCCTGCCAGCAAGTCCTCCGCCTCCGCGCCGGTGCGAACCCGGGCCAGGGCCAGCCGAAAGCGGGGCTCCTGGGCCTCCTCTGGCAAGGCCTCGACCGGCTCTGCCTGCCCTAGGGCCAAGCTGGCCTCCAGGCGCAGGGCCCAGGCCCACTGGCGCAGGGTGGGGGGAAGCTCGGGCGAGGCCAGCGGCCGAGCGGCCAGCTCCAGCGCTTCAGCGTAGCGACCCAGGGCCAGATGGGCCTCGGCAGCTTCCAGCGCGGCCTGCCAGGCCACCCTGCCCTCGGCCAAGCGCAAGGCCTCGAGGTAGCCCAGCAAAGCCCCAGCGTAGCGCCCCTCGCTCCAGGCCTGCTGCGCCACCAGCCGCCAGGCCTGGTAGGCCGCCCGGACGTCGCCGGCGGCCTCCAGATGGACGGCTGCTTCGGCCAACCGGCCCTGGCGCTGGTACCAGCGGGCCGCCTGCTGGTGCCAGCCCCGCGCCTGGCCCGCCCCCACCTGACCCAGCACAGCTTCCCGCAGCCAAGGGATGACGAAGCGAAGCTGCCCCTGCTCGTCGGCCTCGAGGAAACCCTCCCCCACCAGCCGGGTGAGGTCGGCCTCCTCCCCCACCAGGTGGCGCACCAGCTCGGGGGGTACCGTGGGCCCCAGCACTGCGGCGGCCTGCAGGGCCACCCGGGCCGGGCGGGGTAGACCGTCCAGGCGGGGCTGGTAGAGGGGGATGGGCTCGGGCTCCCCCGTCGCGGTCACGCTCAGCGCCCGCACCGCCAGGGGGTATCCTCCGCTGGCCTCGGCCAGGTGCAAACAGGTGGCAGGGGGCAGCTCAGGGCGAATCTGGTGGATGAGCCGCTGGGTCTCCTCCAACGAAAGGGGGCCCAGGGGTAGGGAGAGGAGGTCTTCGGCTGGCCCCCAGCGGTTCTGCCGGGCCACCAGGAGCAGCAAGACCCCTGGGGGGGCCGGCCGGCGGGTGAATTCCAGCACCGTGGGGTCGGCGCTGTGCAGGTCGTCCAGCACCACCACCACCGGCCCCTCCTGGGCTACCCGGGCCAGCAGGCGCTGCCAGGCCTCGACGAGCAGAGCATCCAGCTCGGACGCCGGTAGGCCCGGGTGGGGCTCCAAGCCCACGCTGTACTCCAAAACCGTTTGCAGATGCTCAGGCAGCTCGAGCTGCCGCAGCCGCACGAGGCCCTCCCGCAGAAGCTGCTGCAACCCCTGCCGCAAGGCATGGCGCAGGGCTACCCCCAGGGTCAGCCGAGGGGCCACCACCCCACGCACCCCTTGGGGTAGGGTCTCCACAAAACAGCGGGCCAGGTACGACTTGCCCACCCCCATCGGCCCATGCACCACCACCCGCCGCCCCGCCCCTTGCTGCACCTCGACCAGCGCCTCCCTAAGACGCTGCAGCTCCTTCTCGCGCCCCACCAGGTCGGGCGCTTCCGAGCGCATCCCCCTGTAGCAAAAGGGGACCAGGGGCTCAGCGAAGCCCTTGAGGGGCTGGGGTGGAAGGGGCTCGGCGAGCGCCCTGGGCACCAGCCGCACGGTGGTGGCGTCGCACCACACCTCCCCCGGGGGGGCCGCCTGAGAAAGGCGCTGGGCCAGGTTGACCGCCGGCCCCAGCACGGTCTGGTCCCCCGCCACCCCGCCGCCTAAAGGGGTGCGCAGCACCAGGCCGCTGGCCACCCCAGCCCGCCCCGGCAGAGGGCTGGAGGCAACCATCGCCCGAGCCGCCTCGAGGGCCGCCTGGGCGTCGGACTCCTGGCTGCGCGGCACCCCGAAGACGGCCAGGAAGCCATCGCCAAAGAACTTGTCCACATGGCCCCCATAGAGCCGAGCGTGGCTGGCCGCGGCCTGAAGGGCGTTGTGGGTAGCCTCCCAGGCGTCCTCCAAGGCGTGCTTTAGAGTGTATTCGGTGAAGCGCGAGAGGTCGAAGAAAACCACGCTCACCCAGCGCCGCTCCTGCACGAAGGACCCCCCAGGCCAAAGGGTGTTGCCGCAGTGAGCGCAAATTTCCTCACCGGCGGCGTTGCTGTGGCCACAGCGGGGGCAGATCATGGGTCGGGGGATACCTGCGAAAAACTTCTGCTCCTAAATGAAGGGCCCACCTCTGCACGCGAGCGCTAGCCAGCCCCAGTATACCAGGGTGTTGTGCGGCAACTATGGGGTTTTCAGCCGGGCCTCGAGCCGCTCCAGCAAGGCCTCGAGCCGGGCCTCGCTGTCGCAGCGTAGGGTGATGTGGCCCACCTTCCGGCCCGGCCGCACCGCCTTGCCGTACCAGTGCAGGTGGACCCCCGGCACCTCCAGCACCCGGGCCGGTTCGATGGCCTGTCCAATCAGGTTGAGCATGACGGCGTGCCCACGCGGCGTGGTGGAACCCAAGGGCCAGCCCAGCACGGCCCGCAGGTGGTTCTCAAACTGGCTGGTCTCGGCCCCCTCTATGGTCCAGTGGCCGGAGTTGTGGACCCGGGGGGCCATCTCGTTGGCCCAGAGGACCCCCTCCACCTCGAAAAGCTCAATGGCCAGCAGGCCCACGTAATCGAGGGCCTCCATCACCGCCAGCCCCAGGGCCTGGGCCTGGGCCTGCAAATGCTCCGAGCGGGGGGCTGGAGCCCGGCTTTTGCGCAGGATGCCCCCCTGATGGTGGTTCTCCACCAGGGGGTAGAAGGCCACCTCGCCCTTCTGCGAGCGCACCCCCAGCAGCGAGAGCTCGCGCGTAAAGGGCACCCAGGCCTCCAGGATTGATGGCACCCCACCCAAGCGGGCCCAGGCCTCCTCCAGGTCGGCCGGGGTCCTGATCAGATACTGCCCCTTGCCGTCGTAGCCCAACCGGCGGGTCTTGAGCAAGGCCGGGCAGCCGGTGTGCTCGAGCCCTGCCCAAAGCTCCTCCTTAGAACTCACCGGGTAGAAGCGCGGAGTGGGAATACCGAGCCGCTGGAAGAAGGTCTTCTCCGCCAGACGGTCCTGGGCCACCTCCAGGGCCTGGGGGGGAGGGTAGACCGGCAGGCGGTGGGCGAGGGTTTCCAGGGCCTTGAGGGGGATGTTCTCGAACTCGTAGGTCACCCCTTCAAGCCCCTCAGCGAAGCGCAGCAGGACCTCCTCCTCGTACTCCCCCACGCAAAGCTCGGCCACCTGGCCCGCAGGGGCCTCCTCTGAAGGGTCCAGGAAGCGGAAGGAAAGGCCTAGAGGGTACCCAGCCAAGGCCAGCATCCGCCCCAATTGCCCGCCCCCCAGCACGCCGATCCGCATGGGCATAGCCTACCTCAGACCTGGCGGGGGTCGGGCTGGGCCAGCACGGCCTCGGTCTGGGCGCTGCGGTAGCGGTGGAGGGCCTCCCTGAGGTGGGGGTACTTGCGGGCCAGGATGCTGGTGGCCAGCAGGGCCGCGTTAATGGCCCCGGCCTGGCCGATGGCCAGGGTGCCCACCGGCACCCCTGCGGGCATCTGCACAATGGAGAGCAGCGAGTCCAGGCCCTTGAGGCTCTTCGACTCCACCGGCACCCCCAGCACCGGCAACAGGGTCTTGGCCGCGGTCATCCCGGGCAGGTGGGCTGCCCCCCCGGCCGCGGCGATGATGACCTCAAGACCCCTTCCCTCAGCCTCCTCGGCATAGGCGAAGAGCAGATCAGGGGTGCGATGGGCCGAGACCACCCGCACCTCGTAGGGCACGCCCAGCGCCTCCAGGGTCTTGGCGGCGGGCTCGAGGGTCGCCCAGTCCGATTTGGAGCCCATAATAAGGCCCACCAGGGGATACTCCGGCACGTCCATCGGTCGTCTTTTTGGGCTGTTGCGCCCCAGGCTAGGGGCAGTTTAGCAGAAAAACAAAAGAACACAAGCCCGTTTTTCATCGCCCCGCTTGCTCTAGCCTGGGAATCTCAGGGAGACGGGAGCAAAAAACCCCGGCCCCAGACCCAAAACCCCTTGGCCCTTGAGGTAGAATCCCCCGCCGTGGAAACTCTTGAACTCCTTCGTACCAACCTGCTCTCCCCCGCCGTGCTGGCCTTCGTGCTGGGCATGGTGGCCACCCTGGTCCGCTCCGACCTCAAAATCCCTGAGGCACTCTACACCAGCCTCTCCATCTACTTGCTCCTGGCCATCGGCCTAAAGGGCGGGGCCGCGCTGGCCTCCACCCCTCTGGAGGAGGTCTGGAGGCCGGCCCTGGCCACCCTGGCCCTCGGGGTGCTCACCCCTCTTCTCGCCTACCTGGTCCTCCGCCGGCTGGGCCGGATGGATGTGGTCAACGCCGCGGCCCTCGCCGCCCACTACGGCTCGGTCTCGGCGGTTACCTTCGCCGCCGCCACCAGCTTCATGCAGGCCGCCAGGCAGCCGGTGGAGGGGTATCTGCCCACCCTGGTAGCCATCCTGGAGGTTCCGGCCATCGTCATAGCCCTGCTGATCGCCCGGCGCAACCTGAAGGGCAGCTCGATGGGTGAGGCGGTGCGGGAGATCCTCACCGGCCGGAGTATCCTGCTCTTGGTGGGCGGGTCGCTGATAGGCTTTTTAAGCGGGCCTGAGGGGCTTAAGAAGGTGAGCGCAGTCTTCGTGGAGCCCTTCCAGGGCGCACTGGTGCTGTTTTTGCTCGAGCTGGGCATGGTCGCAGCCAAACGCCTGCGCGACCTGCGGCAGGCGGGGGCCTTCTTGGTGGGCTTCGGCCTGGGGATGCCGGTGGTGCACGGGGCGCTGGGGGTCTGGCTGGGCAGCCTGGCCGGGATGTCGGTGGGCGGGGCCACGGTCCTCGGCACCATGGCCGCCAGCGCCTCCTACATCGCCGCCCCCGCCGCGGTGCGCATCGCCCTACCCCAGGCCAACCCCAGCTACTACCTGACCGCCTCTTTGGGCATCACCTTTCCCTTCAACCTGACCTTGGGGATTCCCCTCTACTTCGCCCTCTCCCGCCTCGTGCACGGAGGTAGCTGATGGCCCTGGTCGCACGCAAGCTGGTCACCATCATCGCCGAGGGATTCCTGGAAGAGCGCCTGGTACGGGATATCAAAAGGCTCGGAGCCAGGGGCTACACCATCACCGAGGCCCGCGGCGAGGGCAGCCGGGGGGTGCGGGCCAGCGAGTGGGAGGGGAGCAACATCCGGCTCGAGACCATCGTGAGCCCCGAGGTGGCCGAGAAAATCCTGGCCCACCTGGCCGAGGCCTACTTCCCCAACTACGCGGTCATCGCCTACGTGGAGACCGTGGAGGTGGTCCGGGGGGAGAAGTACACCTAGTAGACTCCTAGCATGCCCAAACACATCGTCAGCATCTCCATCGGCTCCTCCAAGCGCAACGCCCGGACCGAGCTGAAACTTTTGGGGGAGAGCTTCGTGCTCGAGCGCATCGGCACCGACGGGAGCTGGGAGAAGGCCCTGGAGCTAATCCGCGAGCTGGACGGGAAGGTAGACGCCTTCGGGCTCGGGGGGGCCGACCTTTATGTTTACGCCGGGGGGCGGCGTTACACCTTCCGCGAGGCCGCCCGCCTGGCCCGGGCCGCCCGCAAGACCCCCCTGGTGGACGGCTCGGGCCTCAAGCACACCCTTGAGCGGCAGGCCGTGCGGCTTCTGGGGCCGCAGATAGGCTGGAAAGACCAGCGGGTCCTTGTCCCCAGCGCGGTGGACCGCTTCGGCCTGGCCGAGGCCCTGGACGAGGCGGGGGCCCAGGTGCTCTACGGCGACCTCATCTTCGGCCTGGGGCTGCCCATCCCCATCTACCGCCTTTCCCTGCTGCAAAAGCTGGCCTATTTGCTTCTGCCCCTCATCACCCAGCTTCCCTTCCAGTGGCTTTACCCCACCGGGGCTAAACAGGAAGCACAGGTCCTGGACTGGCGGCAGCGGTACTACGCCTGGGCCGATGTGGTGGCCGGGGACTGGCACTTCATCCGCCGCTACATGCCCCCGCGGATGGAGGGAAAAACCGTCCTCACCAACACCACCACCCCCGAGGACCTGGCGTTTTTACGGGCGCGGGGGGTGGCCCGGCTCATCACCACCACCCCCCGCCTGGAGGGCCGCAGCTTCGGCACCAACGTGATGGAGGCCCTCATCGTGGCCCTGGCAGGCCGGCATCCCCTGGACGAGGCCGACTACCTGGCCTATATCCAGAGGCTGGGGCTAAAGCCGGAGATCACCGAGCTTTCTTCCGTCTAGGCCTGACCTGCTGCAAATAGGCCTCCAGCCCCGCCAGGTCGCCCTGGGCCAGGTAGGCTGCCTGCCGAGGCCAGGTGGGGAGGCTTGGGGCCGGGCGCAGACCAGCCCTGGCCAGCGCCGCGCGCAGCTCGGCCTCGCTGGCCTGGGCCAGCCCGGCATAGGTGGTGAGGCCCGCCTGCTTCAGGGCGCGGGCCATCCGGGGCCCGATGCCCCAGACGCGGGTGAGGTCGTCCGGCCTTTTGCGTGGCCGGGGGGTCTGGGCCAGGTAGGCCTCGAGCCGGTACCCCGCCGCCTCGGCCGCCCGGTTCTGCCGGGCCTCGAGGGAGCGCCAGGCCCGCTTCACAGCCCCCTTGCGCGCCCCCGAGGCCCCCTCGGCGTGGGCCCAGGCCAGCGCCACGCCCCGCAGGCCGGCCCAAAGACCGGCGTGGGCCTCGCGGTTGAAGTAGAGGCTGCCGGCAAACTCGTGCACCTGCAGATACCCCCGCCAGCGCGCGTCCTGCAACCAGCGCTCAAGAGCCTCGGGCAGGGACTTGGGGTCGGGCGGCCCGGCAAAGCCGACCAGCACCCCCACAAGCCCCGCCGCCCGGCGGGCCGCCCCCGCCTCCAGGCCCGCCGCGCAGCAGGCCTGCTCGAAAACCCCTTGGAGCCGCCAGTCCTCCAGGTGGGCCCCAAGCCCCTGCAAAAGGGCCCAGCCCACCAGGGCCGCCCGCACCTCGGGGGCCTCAGCCCTGCCGGCCCAGAGGGCTCCCTCCAGCCGCCTCAGCACCTCCTCTGGTCTGGGCGCTTCCAGCGCAGAAAGCCGCCCCGCCCCCGCGTAAAGCGCCCCCAGCCCAGCCCCAATCTCCGCCCGCAAAGCCTCGTCCAACTCCCCCTCTAGCAGGCGGCACAGCCGGAAGGGCGCCAGCAGACGGCCAAGGGGCTCGTGCACCGGCAAAAGCCAAAGCGAAATCCAGGCCTCGGCCAGACTCGGCACCCCCTGCCCCTGGAGGTGCTGGTAGAGCTGGGCATAGCTGCCGTCGGCGTCGTAGACCTCCTGCCAGTCCAGAAAGACCCGGCGCTGGTAGGGGCCGAGCTCGAGGTAAAGCCCCTCCTCGAAAAAGGCCCGGCTGGGGTAGAGATGCTCGAGGCCCGTCACCTGGTCGCGGAAGCGGCAGTAGTACCCGGCCTCTGGGGAAAGCCCCAGCCCCTCTCCCAGGCTCACCTGCCGCAAGGTGCGCCCCGTGGCGCCCCCAAAGAGCCGGGGCACCGAGGTGCGCAGCCGGACCCGCACGGTGGCGTTTTTGTTATGGTAGACCACCAAGGCCCGCTCGGAACCGGCCCGGTTGGAGAAGGCGAAGACGTCCTCGCAGACCCCTTCCTCGCTCCAGGCATCGTATAGAACGAAGTTTTCCACCTCGGCAAAAAGGTGGCGCTTCTTGAGCAGGGGAAAGATCTGCTGCTGGTGGTAGGCCACAAAGCCCTCGTCGGGCACTTCGTCCAGGTAGGCCCGGCCGTATTCCATGCCGTAGCGCTCGGCCAGGCCCTCCACCTGGCCGTGGGCCAGCATGGGCAGGCCCGGCAGGGTGGCGCAGAGGGTCATCACCCCGAAGTACTTGTCCCCCTTGCCAAACTGCTCCACCGCGGTCTTCTCGTCGGGGTTGCTGAGGAAGTTGACGAAGCGCTTGAGGATTTCCGGCTCGAACTCGAGGGTGTTCTTGAGCACCTGGCGATAGCGCGCGTTCTCCTCATCGCGCAGCATATGCATGAAGGCCGAGTTATAAACCCGGTGCATCCCTAGGCTGCGCACGAAGTAGCCCTCCATCATCCAGAAGGCCTCGGCCAGAAGGAGGGTCTCGGGGGCTTCCTGGGCCACCCGGTCCACCACCTCGCGCCAGAACTCCTGCGGCATGGCCTGGTCAAAGGCCTCCTGGGGCATGGCGTGCTCGGCCCGGCTGGGGATGGAAGGCCCCCAGGGCGAGCCCCCCGGAGGGGGAAACCAGAGCCGCTGGTAGTGGCGCTTGGTCAGGGTCATGGCGGCGTCGAAGCGGATGATGGGGAAGCGGCGGGCCACCTCGAGGATGGTCCCTATGACCGCCTCGCGCACCTCGGGCAGGAGGTAGTTGAGCTGGGCGGTGTCGTTCCAGGGCGTGGCCGTGCCGTCGTTGCCGTGGTAGATGTAGCGCACCTCGCCGCTGGCGCGGTCCACCCGCTTAAAGACCACCGCCGCGTCGGTGCGGTCGTAGTAGTGGTCCTCCAGGTAAAGGCCCACCCTTGGGTCGGCCGAGAGGTCGGGCCCGGCAAAGGTGTAGCTGGGGTAGGGGGGGTAGGGCAGGCCGATGAACCACTCCGGGTGCTCCACCACCCAGCGCCCGTCCATGGCGGTGTGGTTGGGCACCATGTCGGCGGCCAGGCGCAGGCCGTGCTTCCAGGCCTTCCGCTGCAGGACCGCCAGGGCCTCCTCGCCCCCCAGCTCCTCGGCAATCCTGTAGTCGTAGATGGCGTAGGCCGAGGCCAGGGCCTCGGGGTTGCCCATCCGCCGCTTGATCTCGCGCGAGGCCCGGCTCCGCTCCCACAGGCCGATCAGCCACAGCGCGTTCACCCCCCAGCCGGCCAGCCTTTCCAGCTCCTCTTCGGGAATGGCGTCCAGGGTGCGGATGGGGCGGCGGTACTTCTTAGATAGCTGGTCGAGCCAGACATAGGTGTTCTTGGCCAGGAGCACCACCCGGGGCATCCAGTCCTGGTCAGGGCTGAAGGCCTCGGGCTCTACCTCAGCAGCCCTGCGGAGTTCCTGGGGGTGGAGCAGAGCGCTTTCAGCCGGAGGGCCTCCCCACCCTACCGGCAGCGCAAACGAGCGCCGGGCCTCCCGGATGACGTCCAGCGCCACCAGCACCCGGTAGTAAAGCCGCCCCAGCCGACCCCCGAAGCGCTCGAGCAAAAAGCGGAGCTGGGCCTCCAGGGAGTGGGGGTGCAGCAAGGCCGGCAGGCGCAGCAGCCTGAAAAGCGAGAGGCCCCCTTCTAGGGGCTCGGCCTCGAAAAAGCGCTCCAGGTGGGCGATGAGGGCGGAATAGGCGGTGGTGCGGGCCAGATTCTGGTCGTCGAACAGCTCCCTGAAGGGCCCAAAAGCCGGGTTCGCGTTGGCCAGGTGGAGCATCAAAAGCTCCTCCAGCAAAACCTCGCGGTGGGGCAGCCCCTCGGTCGCACCGGCCATGTAGGCCCCCAGCCCCACCTCGCCCCGGTAGACCGGCAGGGGGGGAAACTCGCTGGCAAAGGCGCACAGCGTCCGCTCCAAGGCCTCCTCCCCTACCTGCTCGGCCAGATAGGCCAAAGCCCGCCCCCACACCCCCGGGTGGGCGGCGGCGTGCTGCCGCACCAGCAGGTGCAGCATCTCGTCGATCAGGCCCATGGCGTTGAGGTCTGCCGGGCTCACCGCCTGGTGGGGCGGCCTTTGGGCGTTCATGGCCTCGGCGAAGCGCCGGGCGGCCTGGAAATCGGCCAGTATTACGTTCCCGCTCAACGAAAAAAGCGAGAGGTCGAAGCGGTAGCGATCGCGCGCCTGCCGGGAGACGTGGAACTCAAAGACACCCCTCATACACCCCCTCCGCCCACCCCAAGTCTAACAGCCCACGCGTCAGGGCAGCTTGGTCCCCTGGTAAACTGGGCCCATGCCGGAGGTTCGCGCCGAGCTTTTCATCCCCAAACCCCCTGCCGAGGTCTACCGGGCCGCCCGCGACCTGGCTGGGCTCAAGCCCTACCTGAAGGACGTGGAGACCCTGGAGGTGATCGAGGACCAAGGCACCACCTCCCGCACCCGCTTTGTGGCGGTGGCCATGGGCAAAAAGGTGCGCTGGATTGAGGAGGAGCGCTGGTTCGACGCCGAACTGCGCAACGAGTTCGAGAGCACCGAGGGGGACTTCGACCTCTACCGCGGCACCTGGAGCTTCCTGCCCGAGGGCGAGGGCACCCGGGCGGTGCTGTGGCTCGAGTACCAGCTCAACCTGCCCATCTTCGGGGGGCTGCTGCAAAAACTGGTGCACAAGCTCATGCAGGAAAACGTGGAGGGCCTCCTGGCCGGGCTCAAGGCGCGCTGCTTGGCGGCTTAGGCCCTGGCGCGCGTATACTCGTCTCATGGGCTCGAGGGCCGCCAGGGACCCGCACGGCCTCTGCATAACTATGCAGCCCGGAGCACTCCTATGCCGCTTCACCTGTACAACACCCTGACCCGCCGCAAAGAGGTCTTCGTGCCGACCACCCCGGGCCACGTGGGCATCTACGTCTGCGGCCCCACGGTCTACGCCGAGCCCCACCTGGGCCACGCCCGGGGGCCCATCGTCTACGACGTGCTAAGGCGCTGGCTGCGCCGGCTCGGCTACAAGGTGCGCTTCGTCTCCAATATCACCGACGTGGGCCACCTCACCGACGACGCCGACCAGGGCGAGGACAAAATCGCTCGCCGGGCGCGGCTCGAGCGGCTGGAGCCCATGGAGATAGCCGAGAAGTACATGTGGAGCTACTTCGACGAGATGCAGGCTCTGAACGTCCTGCGCCCGGACATCGCCCCCCGGGCCAGCGGCCACATCCCCGAGCAGATTGAGCTCACCCTGGCCCTGCTGGAGCGGGGCCACGCCTACGTGGCCAACGGCTCGGTCTACTTCCGGGTGCGCAGCTGGCCCAGCTTCGGCAAGCTCTCTAACCGCGACATCGAGGAACAGGAGGCCGGGGCCCGGGTAGAGGTGCGGGAGGAAAAGGAAGACCCGCGCGACTTCGCCCTGTGGAAGCGGGCCGAGCCTGGGCACATCATGCGCTGGAACTCGCCCTGGGGCATGGGCTTCCCGGGCTGGCACATCGAGTGCTCGGCCATGAGCCTCAAGTACCTGGGCGACGGCTTCGATATCCACGCGGGCGGCGTGGACCTGCAGTTCCCCCACCACGAGGCCGAAATCGCCCAGGCCGAGGCCGCCGGCCACGCCTTTGCCCGCTACTGGCTGCACCACTACCACGTGCTCCTGAACGGGCAGAAGATGGCCAAGAGCACCGGGCACTTCGTCACCCTGGCCGAACTCAGGGCCCGCTACGAACCCATGTACATCCGGCTCTACCTGCTCAGCAGCCACTACCGCAGCGTGCTGGACTTCACCGACGCGGGGCTGGAGGCCGCCAAGAACGGCTACCTGCGCCTTCTGAACGCCTACCGCGAGGTGCGCCGGCAACTGCCCTCGGCCCCACCCGGGCGGCATGAGGGCCTCGAAGAAGCCCTGGACAACCTGGAGCGGGAGTTCACCCAGGCCCTCAACGACGACCTCAACACCCCCCAGGCCCTCGCCGCTTTCTTCAACTTCGTGACCCAGCTCAACAAGGCCCTGCTCGAGCGCCCAGGCCGGGAGAGCCTACAGCGGGCCGAGCAGGCCTTCGCCGAACTTGGCGAGGGGGTGCTGGGGCTTTTCCCGTCCCGGGTGCTGGAAGCCCGGCTGGAAGGGGCCCTGCTGCAGGGGCTGGTCGAGCTTCTGCTGGAGGTGCGGGAGGAGGCCCGTAAGAACCGCAACTTTGCCCTGGCCGACCGGATCCGCGCTCGGCTGGGGGAGCTTGGGGTGGTGGTGGAGGACACCCGCGAGGGCCCCAAGTGGCGGGTGGAGCCCCCGCCCGCCCCCACAGCATAAAAAAGGCCCCCCCGAGGGGGGCCGGGCGGGTTCTGGAGCTACTCGCGGTTGGACATCATGATGGCGGCGTAGTGGAGCAGGGTGGCCACCGAGTTGGCCAGCGCCGCCACATAGGTCAGGGCTGCCGCGGTCAGCACCGCGCGGGCCCCGTCCATCTCGCTGCGGTCCAGCAGGTTCATCTTCTTGAGGATGTTCAGGGCCCGGTTGGAGGCGTCGAACTCAATAGGCAGGGTGATGAGCTGGAACAGAGCCGCCGCAGCAAAGAGCCAGAGGCCAATGCTCATGAGACCGGTGGCCTGC
Source organism: Meiothermus sp. QL-1 (assembly GCF_003351145.1). Taxonomy (NCBI): domain Bacteria; kingdom Thermotogati; phylum Deinococcota; class Deinococci; order Thermales; family Thermaceae; genus Meiothermus; species Meiothermus sp. QL-1. The sequence goes on from NZ_QQSV01000004.1 coordinate 100,463, forward strand.
AGTAGCATTCCCGCCAGGAAGATCCAAGGGCCGAACATGCTGCCGATGTTGGCGATGGGCAGGATGCTGTGGCGCACCCGCAGCCAGGCATAGCTCTTGGCATCCTGGATGGCATGGCCCACCTCGTGGGCCGCCACCGCCAGCGCGGCCGCCGAGGGGGAGTGGAAGTTGGGCTCAGACAGACGAACCGCCTTGGCGATGGGGTCGTAGTGGTCGGTCAGGGCCCCCGGCACCATCTCCACCTTGACGTGGTGCAGGCCATAAGCGTCCAGAATGGCCCGGGCCACCTGCTCCCCGGTGGCCCCTCGGCTGTTGGCCACCCGGCTGTAGCGGGCGTAGGTGCGCTGCAACCAGAACTGGATGAACAGCGTCGCCACGAAGACCGCAATCATTAGAAAGAAAGTAATCGTCGTCATCCTTCCCTCCTATGCACTCAGGGTAGCAAACGCTAGATGAGCGCTCTGAGCCTCAGACCACGGGCCAGCGAAAAAAACAATCCCCAGCTTTTTCCGCTAGGCCCAGCTCGATTTTAGGGCATCCGGACAAAAAAGTATACCCTGCTAGGGCTGCAGCGGCTGGCTCCGCACGGTGAAGCGAAGAGCGGTGCGCTCCTCGTTTTCCAGCTCGAGCTTCACAAAAGCAGGCTTCACAATCAAGTCCAGGTTGTCGGGGGCGATGTAGCCCCGAGCGATGGCGATGGCCTTGACCGCCTGGTTTACCGCCTCGGGGCCGATGGCCTGCACCTCGACCTCGCTTTGGGAACGCAGCAGAGCGGCGATGGCACCTGCAACGGAGTTGGGACGTGACTTGCCGGATACGCGCAGCGTTTCCACAAAACCTCCTCGGCGTTACGCTTCTTTTGCATTGTAGGAGAGGGCAGCAGCCCATGTCAAGAAAATGCGCTCACAAACGGCTTTGCCCCCGCTTGACACCTGACATAACCCTGAGCGGGGTTTTCTTGCCGCCATTCCATATTGACGCTAAAACAGGAGGGGCGTATACTGCTCCAAATCTTCGCATAACCTTGCGAAGATTTCTTCCCCCCACACACCTGTTGCTTCTCGGAGGTCGCAAGTGAGATTTAGCCAAGCCTACCCTGGTATACCAACAGGACGCGACGCCTGCGGCATCATCGCCATTGCCGAAAAGAGCGCTCGCCCGAGCCACGCCAACGTGCAGCGCACTTTGGAGAGCCTCTACAAGATGGCGCACCGGGCCGGTCTCATCCGGGGGGAAGGCGACGGTACTGGCATCCAAACCGACCTCCCGCGTGAGCTATGGGCCGCCTACCTCTACGAGGCCGGCCTAGACAGCAACCTCGCCCAAAACCCCCGCTTCTTCGTGGGGCACTTTTTCATCCCCAAAAGCGAGGGGGCGCGGGTCCAGGAGCTCTTCGACCTCTTCCGGGTAGAGGGCTCCAAGCGAGGCATCAAGCTCCTCCTGGAGCGGCGGGGCGAGACCAACAGCAGCGTGCTGGGGCCGGTGGGCAGGCGCACCGAGCCCCTCTTCTACCAGGTGGCCGGTCTCTCCACCGATGGCGACGGTCCTCTTTGGGAGCTGGGCCTCCTTTTGGAGGAACGCTTCCCGGTGCACGTGGTCTCCCTCTCCACCGCCACCGTGGTCTACAAGGTGCGGGGTTCGGCGGAAATCCTGAAGCGCTACTACCCCGAGCTCTCCCGCGCCGAGTACAAATCCACCCTCACCTTGGGCCACAACCGCTACTCCACCAACACCCTCTCCACCTTCGAGCAGGTGCAGCCCTTCGGGCTGCTGGGTCACAACGGCGAGATCAACACCATCGAGCGCCTGCGGCGCGAGGGGCGGTTTTTGGGCATCCCCCTTACCGGGGGCTCCGACTCGCAGGACCTCAACCGCATCCTGGAGGGGCTGCTCTACCGCTTTGGCCTCTCGCTGCCGGAGGCCATAGATCTGGTCTTCCCTCCGGTCCTGGGCGAGATCAAGAACTACTCCCCCGCTCTGCAGGACCTCTACATGAACCTGCGCCAGCGCTTCGGGCCCTTAGCCCAGGGACCTGCTGCTTTGGTCACCCGCCACCGCGACGAGGCGGTCTTCGGTACCGATGCCATGGGGCTCAGACCGCTGTGGTTCGTGGAAACCGAAAGCGAGTACGTCTTCAGCTCCGAGCGGGGGGTTTTCACGGTGGAGGAGTTCGTGGCCGAACCGCGCCCCTTTGCCCCAGGAGAGAAGATGTACCTGCGGCTCACGCCGGAAGGGGCCCGGCTGTATCCCTTTGACCGCCATCAGCGGCAGGTGCTGGAGCGCATCCTGACCAAGACCCAGAACCTGGAGGGCTATCGGGTCCACCTGGCTGGTCCCCGCTACGCCGCCCCACCCCCCCTGGCCGGAGGGGCCGAGACCCAGGTGGAGGAAAAGCCTGCCCCCCCCTCGCTCGGGCTCGAGCGGGCCTACGGCTTCGACCGCTGGGATGGAAGCTACCTGGAGGCCCTGGCCGAGTCGGGCAACGAGCCCATCGGCTCGCTGGGCTACGACGGGCCCCTGGCAGCCCTGAACCCCGAAAAACCCAACCTCTCGGAGTTTCTCAAGGAGACCGTGGCCGTGGTGACCAACCCGGCCATCGACCGGGAGCGCGAGATAGAGCACTTCTCCACCCGTACCATCCTGGGCCGGCGGCCCATGCCGGATGGGCGGGGGGCGGGGCACGTGGAGGAGCTGGTGGTGCCCCTCCTGCTGGAGGAGACCAGCCCGGCCGTGGCCGCGATCGCCCAGGGCCAGGGCACCCTGACCTACGAGGAGGCTTTGCGCCGCTTCCGCCACGCAGTGCTTCTGTCGCAGTTCTCGGTGGAGGAGGGAATTGCCGCCGGGCTCAAGCGCTTGAAGGAAGCTGCGGTGGAGGCCGTGCGGGCCGGGGCTGAGCTTCTGGTGCTTTCGGACCGGGGCGCGTTTGAGGGAGGGGTCTGGCTCGACATCTACCTGGCCCTGGCGGCTGTTGGACAGGCGCTGGAAGAGGCCCGCGACGAAGAGGGCATCTCGCTGCGCCGTCGCACCTCCATCCTGGTCCACTCCGGAGGGGTGCGCAACCTGCACGACGTGGCGGTCTGCCTGGGCCTGGGGGCCGACGCGGTAGCCCCCTGGCTGATGCAGCAGAAGGCCCAGGCAGCCAAGGGCATCCTGGGGCTGCAAAACCTGCTCGAGGGCCTCAAAAAGGGCCTGGAGAAGGTGATATCCACCATGGGCATCCACGAGGTGCGCGGCTACGGGCGCATCTTCAGCGCCATCGGGCTCAAACCGGAGCTGGCCCAGGCCCTGGGGGTGCGCAACTTCCTGGGCTCGGACAAGGCCGGGTATGGCCTATTGGAGCTCGAGCGCACCGCCTTGGAGCGTTTGAACCTGCTCAACGCCGAAAAGGTGCCCCCAGCCAAGGACTTCCGCTTCAACTCCCGCATCTTCAAGGCTGCGCTGGAGGTGGCCACCGGCCAATCCCCCTACGCCCACTTCCAGGAGAAGGTGCGGGGGCTCGAGCAGGAATCGCCGGTGGCCGCCCGGCAGCTCCTGGGCATCCGCCTGGCCGAGAAATCCCCGGTGAGCCCGGAAGAGGTGGACCTCTCCGTGGGCGGCCACTCTCTGCCCTTCGTAATCACCGCCATGAGCTTTGGCTCCCAGGGCGAGGCCAGCTTCCGGGCCTACGTAGAGGCAGCCAAGAAGCTCAACATGGTCTGCATTAACGGCGAGGGCGGGGAAATTCCCGACATGCTGGGCAAGTACACCCACTGGCGGGGCCAGCAAGTGGCCTCGGGTCGCTTTGGAGCCCACGCCTACATGCTCAACTCGGCCAGCTTCATCGAGATCAAGATCGGGCAGGGGGCCAAGCCAGGGGAAGGGGGGCACCTACCCGGCAAGAAGGTCACCGCCAAGGTGGCCGCGGCTCGCAACGCGGTGCCCGGGGTAGACCTGATCTCCCCCTCCAACAACCACGACCTCTACTCCATCGAGGACCTGGCCCAGCTCATCGAGGAGCTCAAGACCGTCAACCCCGCGGCCAAGGTCTCGGTCAAGGTGCCGGTAATCCCCGGCATCGGCACCATCGCGGTGGGCATCGCCAAAGCCGGGGCCGACGTGATCGCCCTCTCCGGCTTCGAAGGGGGCACCGGGGCGGCCCGCTGGCATGCGCTGAAGTACGCCGGTCTTCCGGTGGAAATCGGGGTGCGCCGGGCCCACCGGGCCCTGGTGCGGGCTGGCCTGCGCGACAAGGTGGAGCTCTGGGCCGACGGAGGGCTCAAGACGGCCTACGATGTGCTGCGCATGGTGCTTCTGGGGGCCGACCGGGTGGGCATGGCCACCATGGCCATGGTGGCCATCGGCTGCACCATCTGCCGCCAGTGCCAGACCGACACCTGCCACGTGGGCATTGCCACCCAGATTGAGACGGTAGAGCAGGCCCAGGCCCACGGCCTCAAGCGCTTCGTGCCGCAGGAGCTGGAGCGGGCCACCGAGCAGCTCGTGACCTTTTTCAAGGCCAAGGGAGAGGAGCTGAGGAGGCTGGTGGCCGCTCTGGGGGCCCAGAGCCTGCGCGAGCTGGTGGGGCGGAGCGACCTCCTGGTGCAAGAGGGGCACACCGAGGACCTGGACCTGAGCTACTTCTTCGAGCCCGTGGCCGCCCCCGACTGGCTGCGCGAGCGCGCCGCCCACATCCTGCGCAAACCCCTCAACCAGCTCACCCGCTCCATCACCGAGGTGGTCACCGCAGCCTATGCCGCCGGCGAGCGCGAGCTGGTGTTCCAGGAGGGCCCCGTGGGCTCCACTGACCGTGCGCTGGGCACCCATCTGGCCGGGGAGATCGCCCGCCGCCGACTCTACGGCAAGGGCTGGGACGCCCGGGTGGAGCTCCGCTTCGACGCCGGAAGCGTGGCCGGCAACGGGATCGCCGCCTTCAACGTAGAAGGGCTGGACATCGTGGTGGAAGGGGGCGCGCAGGACGGCATCGCCAAGAACGCCTTTGGCGGACGGGTGGCCATCCTCAAAGGGCGCAACCCCTACGGCCAGTACGTGGACGGCTCGGTGGGCAAGTCCTTCGCCTACGGGGCCATCGGCGGCCTGCTGATTGTGGAGGGGCAGGCCGACAGCCGCTTCTGCATCCGGCTTTCCGGGGCCGATGTGGTGCTGGGGGGTGAGCCCGACCGCCCGGTGCAGGACGAGCTGGGCAACATCGCCGCGCGGGCCCAAGCCAAGGGCTTCGCCTTTGAGTACATGACCCGGGGGCGGGCGGTGGTGCTGGGCGACCCCGGGCCCTGGATCTGCTCGGGCATGACCGGTGGCCGGGTCTACCTGCGCTACTGGCCGGAGATGGGCCTCACCGAGGAGGCCATGCAGCGGCGGCTGGCCAAGGGGGCCCGGGTGGTCATCCAGAAGCTGGACGAGCGGGGTGTGGCCGACGTGCGCGAGCTGATGAGCGCTTACCTGGACGCCCTGCGCGCGGCCGAGCGGGAGGAGAAGGCCGAGCGGCTGCTCCGCCTCCTGGCCGACCCCGCGGCCCACTTCCGCATGGTGGTGCCGGTGAACCAGCAGGTGGCCCAGGAGGTGAGCACCGAGTAGGGGTAGAATGGGCCGGCGTGGAGGTTGAGGCCCTGCTAGAAAAGCTCCTGGCCCGCACGGGTCTGCGCGAGCCGCATGTGGCCATGCTGCGGCGGCTCGAGCCCCTCATGTCCCCCCTGGCGCCCGAGGTCGCCCTGGCCTTCTACGACTACCTGGGGCGCGACCCCGAGATGCACCAGATCCTCTGGGGCACCCCGGGCCGGGTAGAGCGGCTTTACCGCACCTTCGCCGCCTGGTACCGCGACATCTTCTCCGGAAACTACGACACCGCCTACGCCAAGCGGCGCTTTCGCATCGGCCTGGTGCATGCCCACGTGGGGGTGCGGCCCGAGCATGTGCTTCCTGCGGCAGGCATTGTGCAGGAGCTGACCCTCGAGCACCTGCGGCAGGCCCTGCGCGGCAGCGAGGTCTTTTTGGCCATCGAGTCCTTCGAGAAGATTATGGCCGTGGAGATGGCCCTGATGGAGGAGAGCTACCTCTGGGCCCTGGTGGAGGGGCTCAAGCACACCCAGGAGGTGCGGGAAGCCGCGCGGCTGGGGGCCCGCATCCTGCTGGAGGCCCCATAGGCGTATGATGGGGCGGTGGTACGGGCCATCCTCTTCGACCTGGACGAGACCCTGATCCTCGACCACCCCGTCTCGCACCACGCTCTGCGAAGCTGTGCCCTATACGCAAGCTCCTGGTACAGCCTGGACACCGACCGGCTGGTGCAGGCCGCCGAAGAGGCCGCTCTCCGGCTCTGGCAGACCTCCCCGGTCTACGCCTACACCCAGCGCATCGGCCACAGCGCGGGAGAGGGGCTCTGGGCCCGCTACACGGTGCAGACCCACCCCGCCCTCAAAACCCTCCACGACTGGGCCCCCGGCTTCCGGGTGGCGGTGTGGCAGGAGGCCCTGGCGGACCAGGGCATCCACGATGAGGCGCTGTGCGAGGCCCTGGCCTGCCGCTACCTGGGGGCACGCCGGCTATTTCCCCGCTATCCCGAGGTGGACGCACTGCTGAAGGCCCTTCGGGGCTACAGGCTGGGCTTGGTGACCAATGGGGTGCCGGATCTGCAGCGGGAGAAGCTGGAGGGCGCCCTGCTGGAGCAGTACTTCGAGGTGGTGGCGGTCTCGGGGGAGCTGGACATGGGCAAGCCCGAGCGGGGCATCTTCGAGTGGGCCTGTCAGGGGCTGGGGGTGGAGCCGGCCGAGTGCGTGATGGTGGGGGACAACCCCGAGCGGGATGTGGCCGGAGCGATACAGGCCGGGATGCGCTCGGTCTGGGTGAAGCGGGGCTTCAAGCCCCGGGACCCCCGCTACCGGGCCGACCTCGAGGTAAAAAGCCTGCTGGAGCTTTTGCCCTGGCTAGCGCAGGGCCTTTAGGGCCAGCTTGATGAGCTCCTGGGTGCTGGCCCCGGGGTTCTTCCGGGCCAGCTCCGCCACCACGCTGCGCACCTGGCCCTCCCGGAAACCCAGCGTCAAAAGGGCCAGCTCGGCCTCCTCGGCCTGGGGGGTGCGCACCAGTCCCTTGCCTTCGCCGAGCAGATGGGGCGGGATCCTTCCCTTGAGCTCCAGGGCCATCCGCTCGGCGAGCTTCCGACCCACCCCCGGGGCGGCTGTAAGGAGGCGCAGGTCGCCCTCGGCCAGGGCCCGGGCCAGCAAGGCCGGGCTCTGGGCCGAGAGCAGGCTCAACGCCACCCGGGGGCCCACCCCCGAGACCGAGAGCAAAAGCTCGAAAAGCTCCAGGCTTTGCTCGTCCGGGAAGCCGTACAGGGCCAGCTCATCCTCGCGCACCACCAGCCGGGTGTAAAAAGCCGCCTCCTGGCCCTCGGCCAACCCGGCCAGGGCGGGGGCTGGACAACCCACCTCGAGCCCCACCCCCCCCACCAGCAGCACCACGCTGCTGGGGCCTTTTTTCAGCACCGTACCCTTGAGGTAGCGCACCACAGCCTAGCGGCCCTGAAAGCGCGGGGGGCGCTTTTCGTAGAAGGCCTGGACCCCCTCCTGGTGGTCCTCGGTGCGCCCCGCCACCTCCTGGAGCAAAGCCTCGTACTCCAGCATCTCCTCCAGGGTGGCGCTGGCGCTCCGGCGCAGGGCCCGCTTGATGAGGCCATAGGTCTTGGTGGGGCCCTGGGCCAGCTCCTGGGCCAGCCGGGCCACCTCTTCTGCGAAGGACTCCGCCGGCACCACCCGGTTGACCAGGCCCAAGGCCCTGGCCTCCTCGGCCCCCAGCCGGGGCGAGAGGGCCGCCAGCTCAAAGGCCCGGGCATAGCCCACCAGCCGGGGCAGGTAGTAGTTCATACCCGCATCGGGAATCAGGCCTATCCGGCTAAAGCCGGTGGTGAAGAAGGCGTCCGAGGCGGCCACCCGCAGATCGCAGGCCAGGGCCAGCGAGAGCCCTGCCCCCGCCGCTGCCCCGTGGATGGCTGCCACCACCGGCTTCTCCAGGCTGGCGATGCCCTCCACCACCCCCTGGTAGTTGCGCAGATGGCCTTTGTAGGAGATGCGCTGCCCCTCGAACTCGCGCAGGTCCTGCCCCGAGCAGAACCCCCGGCCTGCCCCGCGCAGCACCACCACCCGCACCTCCGGGGCCGTCGCCTCCTTGGCAAAGGCTCTGGCCAGCTCCCGCAGCAGCTCGGTGGTGAGGGCGTTGATGGCCTCGGGCCGGTTCAGGGTAAGGGTCAGAATGCCGTCCTGCAGCTCGCGCAAAAGCACCATACTAGCGTCCTTTCCAAACCGGCTTCCGTTTCTCCACAAAAGCCCGGGTTCCCTCGGCCTTGTCCTCGCTGCCGAAGGCCAGGAGGAACTGGGCCCGCTCGAAGGCCAGGCCCTCCTCGAGGCCCACCTCGAGCGCCTGCCCCACCGCCTCCTTGGCCAGCCGCGCAGCAAGCGGCGCCCGCTCGGCCATGGCCTGGGCCAGCTCCAAGGCCTCCTCTAGGTAGAGCTCCACCGGCACCACCCGGTTCACCAAACCATGCCGCAAAGCCTCCCAGGCCGTGAGCACCCGACCGGCCAGGATTACCTCCAAAGCCAGGTATTTTCCCACTTGTCGGGTCAGGCGCTGGGTTCCCCCGCCGCCGGGAATGAGGCCCAGGTTAATCTCCGGCTGGGCAAAGCGGGCCGTCTCGGAGGCCACGATGACGTCGCAGAGCATGGCCAGCTCGCACCCCCCTCCGTAGGCGTACCCCGAGACCGCGGCCACCAGGGGCTTGCGGGCCCTGCGCAAAACCTCGTAGGCCGAGGCGCGCTCCCCCTTGAGAAGCTCAGGGAGGCTGGTCTGCTGGAACTCCAGGATATCCGCCCCAGCCGCAAAGGCCCGCTCGTTGCCGGCAATCACTATGGCGCCAATGGCCTCGTCCTCATCAAAGGCCCGTACCGCCCGGGCCAGCTCGCCCAGCATGGCGCTGCTCAGGGCGTTGAGCTGCTGGGGCCGGTTGAGCTGCACCAGCCCCACCCGGCCCCGGCTTTCTACTCGGATGCTTTGGTACATGGCTGCTACAGAGGAAAACGCTCGTTCTCCCAAACGTCGATGAAAGCAGTGCCAGCAGCCAGCCGGGCGCTGTGGAGCACCCCGGCGGGAATGTGGTAGTAGTCCCCCTTGCGAAAGACCCGCTTTTCTCCCCCAATGGTGAACTCCACCTCGCCCTCCAGCACCACCCCCCACTGCCCCTCGTGGGCGTGCTCGGGCACAAAGGTCTCCTCGGCCACCTGGGCAAACCCCACCTGGCCCTTGTAGCCCGAAAGAACCGCCATCCGCAGGCCAGGCCAAAGCTCTACCTGTTTGAAGGCTGCAAACCACTCAGGGAAAACCATAAGGACCCCGGCTATAGCTTACACTCTTGCACCGAGGCTACGGCCATTTCCAGGCTGGCCTTGTCCAGCGGCACCACCTCGCCCAAGCGCAGGTAGACGAGCCGCACCAGGGGCTCTATCCCCCAGCCCTGCCGCACCGCCTGTAGGTAGATCCCAAGCTGGAAGTGGTACTGCTCGGGGTTTTTCTCCTGGTCGGTCTTGTAGTCCTCCAGGTACCAGGTCTCCCCCACCCGGTACAGCCGGTCGATGACCCCCTGCCAGACCGTAGAACCCAGGGGCAGGGCCACCCCCAGCTCGGCGTGGTCCTCCTCGCGGGGCCAGGGCAGCTTCTCGCCGAGGAGCTGGTGATAGCTCTGCAAAAGCGCCCGGACCTCGGCCATGATGCCCTCCCGCTCCTCGGGGCCGAAGGGGAACATCACCTCCTGGGCCTCGAGGCTGGCCATCTCCAGGGGGTTATCGGGATGCCAGTGCTGGGCGATGGCGTAGTGCACCAGCGTTCCCACAGCCCGCGCCCGGCCCGGCCGCTCCTCGCCCTCCTCGGGGTCGGGCAGGGGCAGGGGCTCGGCCTCGAGGCGCTTGTAGGCCGAGGGGGAAAAGAGCGGCGGAAAGGGCTCTGGCTCGAACCGCTGCGCGGTCCAGGGGGAGGGCGGGGGAGGCTCGGGCGGAGGGGGGGGCTGCTCAAAGCCAAGCCTCCGGTAGGGCCAGGTTTTCAGCATGAAATCGGGCCGGTCATAGGGTTTGGCGTTGGGCCCCAGGCCCATCTCGGCCAGCACCCCTGCCCAGCCCTCCGGCCCCCGCTTGCCCACGCTTCCCGTGAGCAGCAGCACGTCGCGGGCCCGGGAGACCGCCACGTAAAAGAGCCGGTAGCTTTCCTCCTCGGCCAGGGCCCGGGCCTCTTCCCTGAAGGCCTCGAAGCAGGGGGTGCCTCGCAAAGCCAGCTCCTGGACGGGTCCGTCCTCGGCCTCCCGTCTTTTCAGGTACAGGGGGTCGCTCCTTTTGTCGAGGCCCCGCCCCAGGTCGAAGACCGCCACCAGCGGCCACTCCAGCCCCTTGGCCCGGTGCACGGTGAGGATCTGCACCCCTTCCCCCGACTGGGGCACATCGCCGGCCTCGGCCTGGTGGGAAAGCTGCTCCAGGCGCTCCAGCAGGCCCTCCAGGCTCTGGGGCGGCCTGGGGGCGAAATAAAACAGCAGGGCGTCCACATTCTCCCGCGCGCGGGGCGTGAGGAAGTCCTGGTAGGCCCTGCCCCCTATAAGGGGGTCCCGCACCAGGCGCTTGAGGGCCTCCAAGGGGGCGTGCTGCCGCAAAAGCTCCCGGATACGCTGGAGCCGCTCGTACAGCTCGGGATAGCGCTGAAGCCCTGCTAAGGGCTCCCGCGCCCTGAGCAGCTCCTCTACCTCGGCCAGGGCCAGCGGCCTCAGGCCCACCTGGCCGAAGGGGCTGCGCAAAAAGGCCGCCAGGGAGACCAGTCCTTCCGGATTCAGGGCCAGCCTGAGCGCGTGGTAGAGGTCGCGGACCTCCAGGCGCTCGTAGTAGCCCCGCCCTTGCAGCAGCACGTAGGGGATCTGGGCTTTTTGAAAGGCGGCCTCGAGGTAGGGCACGCTGGCGTAGGACCGCACCAGCACGGCCATCTGGCTGTAGCCCACCCGGGCGGAGAGCTCCTTCAGCCGCCCGGCCAGGACCCAGGCCTCGTAGACCCGGGCTTCGTCCAGGCTGGGGGCCCCCTCGACCCAGTGAATCTCGAGCCGCCCTTGCTCTTCCCGCACCCCCTCCACCGGAGGGGCCTCCTCAGGGCTGAACCCCTGCCCCCTCTCGGCCAGGTGCTGGGTCAGGCGGTTCAGAAAACGCACCAAAAGCTGGCTGTGCCGGTAGGTCCGGTTCAGAGGGGCCATCCGCTCCCCCTCCCGCAGAGCCCGGCGAAACTCCTCCACGTCGGCGTCACGGAAGGCGTAGATGGACTGCTTGGGGTCGCCCACCGCCTCGACCACAAGCCCAGCCCGCTCCAGCGCCTCGAAGAAAGCCCCCTGCAGGGGGTTTACGTCCTGGTACTCGTCCACCAGAAGCACCTCCAACCGCTCCAGGACCCTCGACAGGGCCTGGGGATGGCGGGTGAGTTCCAGGGCCTTGCGCTCCAGCTCGGCCGGTGGGAGCAGGCCGGCCCCCAGGCGGGCTCGGTAGGCGCTGTAGACCGCCTGGTACACCTGCTGAAGAACCCGGTTGGCCTCCCCCTCCGCCGGCAGGAAGGCCTGGCCCAGGGAACGCCTGGAAAAAAGGTACAGCAGAGGCTCGGCCAGCTCCTCCGAGACCAGGGGGTGCAGGGGGTGGACAGGGTCTTTTGCCAGGTAGACCAGGGTGCGCCACTCCTCCTCGAACATGGCCCTGGCCTCCCACTCCTCCAGCACGGTGAAGTCGGGGTCCAGGCCGAGCAGGGGGGCCGCGAGCCGCAAGCAGTGGTCCATGAGGCCGTGGATGGTGAAGATGGGGGCCCCGGAAAGCTCCCGCCGCGCCTCCTCAAAGGCCGCCAGACTGCCTTCCGGCGCCCTGAAGTCCAGGTAAGCCCCCTGGCGGAGCACCACCTCCAGGGCCTCCTCCACCCGCAGCCTGAGCTCGCCCGCAGCCTTGCGGGTGAAGGTGGCGCCCGCAATGCGGCGCAGGGGGGTGCCCGAGGCGATGAGCTCCAGGTAGCGCAGGACCAGGCTGGCCGTCTTGCCGGTGCCGGCGGAAGCGACGCGGACCTTCACCACGCAAAGCTTACCGGTTCATACCCGCCAGGCACAACGCAGGCCTGGGTGGGGTACTATGGGGTACGGTGAGGTACGTCTACATCAACGGAAACTTCGTCGAGTACAGCCAGGCCACCCTGCACATCTCCGACCTGGGCCTGCGACGCGGCTATGCGGTTTTTGAGTTCTTCCGCGTGCTAAGAGGGGTGGCGGTCTTCCTGGAAGACCACCTCGAGCGCTTCGCCCGCTCGGCAGCGCTGCTCGAGCTGGAGCCTCCCTGCGGGCGCGAGAGGCTCGAGGACCTGATCCGGGAGCTCATCCAGCTCAACGCGCTGGAGCAGGGCGGCATCCAGATGCTCCTCACAGGCGGCTACTCGGAGGACGCCTTCACCCCAGGCAGGCCCAACCTGATCATCACCCCCACCCCTGTCAGCCCCCCGCCGGCCCACCTGTACCAGCAAGGCGGCAAGGTCATCCTGCAGCAGAACCAACGCGAGCTGCCCGAGGCCAAGACCACCGACTACCTGATGGCGGTGCGGCTTGCCCGGCGGGTGCGGGCCGAAGGGGCCACCGAGGTGGTCTACCACGACGGGAAACGGGTCTCGGAGGGGGGGCGCAGCAGCCTGTGCCTCATCAAAGACGGCGTGCTGGTCACCGCCCGGGAAGGGGTGCTGCCCGGCATCACCCGCAAGCACCTGCTGGAGGTGGCCCGCCCCCTTCTGCCCATCGAGGAGCGGCCCATCACCCTGGACGAGCTCTTCGCCGCCGACGAGGTGCTCCTCACCGGGGCCACCCGGCAGGTCATGCCCATCACCCAGATCGAGGACCGCCCCGTGGGCAGCGGCCGGGTAGGGCCGTGGGCGCAAAAGCTGATGGCTGCCTTCCAGGCCCACCTGGAGGCCTATCTGGAGCGGCGAAGCAGGCCCGGCCCTGCATAGGCCGCCTGGCCCTCCCGGCAAATATCCTTGGCCTTGCAGTCGCGGCAGATAAAGCCGGGATTGGGCTCCACCACTCCGGCGGCATAGCGCTGGTGGGTCTCCTGGACGGTGCGGTGGAGGTTTCGCAGGCTTTTGTCCACCCGCTCGATGGAGTCCAGAAGCCAAGCCTCCCCCAGCACCGGCCAGGCCCACAGGTGGGCCTGTTGGATGCGCCCTTTGTACTTCTCAAGGAGATGCCCGGCCATCCAGCGCTCGCTCCAGCGCTCCCGCATCCGCCGCTGGGCCTCCTCCTTGGAGGTATCGGGGGCCAGGAAGCAGTAGATGTGCGCCTCCTTCCCCTGCCGCCGCACCCCATCCAGCCGGACCTCCAGCCCGTCCACCGCCAGGCTGAAGCCCAGCTCCAGGCTCCCCAAAAGCCCGGCGTGCTGCTCCATCCAGTCCCTGGCCTGGGGAAACTGCTGGGAGAGGGCCTCGAGCCGGGCCGGCAGCAGTTTGCCGCGGATGCGACGGAGCTCGCGCCGCAGAATCTGCCACCAGGGAGGCTCTTCGGGCAGGAAGAGGCCGGCCCAGTAGCGCATGGGGCACTCCTGGTAGCGCCGCAGGTCCTCCACCGTGGGGCTGGGCAGGCTAACCGTTCCCCACGCCGCCTGGTAGGGCTGGACCCCGGCGACCTCGAGGGGGCTGGCAGGGGGAAGGGCTGGCAGGGGGGAGGGGGCCGGACCCACCAGGGCAGGCTCGGGGACCAGAGGGCCCTCCTGGCTGGCCTCGGGGTAGGTGACCACCACCTCCTCCGCACGGGTCCTGAGCTCCTCCAGCAAAACCGGGTCGCGCCCCAGCATCCGCCTCGGAAGCCCGCTCGCCTGCAAAGCCTCCTCCAGGCCCACCCGCAGCTCCTCGGGCACGAAGTAGTCCTCCATCTCCCCCGCGCTGTAAGCGCCCTCCACGGCATGGGTCAGGTAGAGCTTCTTCCAGCGCTGGCCCGAGGCCAAAGTCGGCGTGAGCAGGGCCACCCCCCCATTGGGCCGGTGCGGCTCGTAGCTCTCGGAGAGAAGCGCCGCCCACCAGCGGCGGAAGTGCGCCCCCTGGGCAATCCGGTGGGCCTCCTGGGCCCGCTCTAAAAGGCGCGCCCGGCGGGGGCTATTCCGCACCTCGGGCAGCGCGTCCAGAAGCTCCTCGGCCCACTCCAGCTCCGAGCGCCCGCCCCCTCCCTCACCCGGGGAGCGCAGCCGGGCCATCCACGCCGTCCACACCCCCTCCAGGCCCAGCTCCCTGGCCAGCCTGCTCACGGCCTCGAGCCCCACCAGCCCCCGCTCCAAAGCTACCCGCCCCAAAGGGGCCAGCTCCGGCAGGGCCATGAGGCGGCCCGGGGTGGGAAAGTCGGGCAGCTCCAGCATCTCCAGCAGAAGCCGCCCCTCCGGGGTGTCCGCGGCGGTGGGGGCCCGCTGGTCTACAAGCGGCAGCCCGTACTCATCGGCCAGGGTAAGCCAGGCGGGAATCCTGTTCTCCGGGGCCACCACGGCCACCTCCAGCGGCGAGAGGCCCTGGGCCAGGTCGCGCTTAATGGCCCGCAGCACCCACCGGGCCTCGCTCACCGGGTTGGGCGCGCGGTGGGCCTGGAGGCGCACGCTTCCCGCCGACCGCACCTCCTGGGGGGTGAGCCCGGGCGGGGCCTCGCGCAGGCTCAGGTAGACCGGGACGTGGCGGGAGAGGGCCTGGAAGAACCTGAGCTCCAGAACCCCGAGCTCCCGGAAGCCGTCCACGATCACCGCATCGGCCTCGAGGCGGGGGTGGCTGCTTTCCAGAAGCCTGGTCGCCTCCTGGCGAAAGTCGTCGTAGTCAAAGCGGCCCCAGGTGGCCTTGAGCGTTTCGTAGTGGGCGTAGACCTCCCGCAGGCGCCTGGCCTCGGGGCTGGCCCCGGGAATCCCCGAAGGCCCCACCCCGTTGCGCTTGGCCTCGGCGATGGCCCGGGCGAAGAGCCGGGCCTCCCCCGGGCTTGGGGGAGCCCCCCCCACCAGGCCCAAAGCCTCCCCCACCAGAGCCACCCGGCCCGGCCCGGTCAGGATGGGCCGGATGGCCAGGGTGGCGGCCAGGAGGCGGTAGTAGAGCTGCTGCGAGCTCAGGACCTCGAGCCCAAGCACCGCCCCGCCCTTGGTGACCTGGCGGTAGACGTAGGCCTTCTGAAAGGGCAGGCAGACCCACCAGACCCGCTTGCGCTTTCGGAGCCAGTCGTGGGCCACCTCCAGAAGCCGGGTGGTCTTACCCGAGGCTGGAGGGCCCACGATAAGGTGCACAGCCCCAGTCTACGAAAAACCGCCGGGGCGGGGTTCTACCCACCCCTTACTTGGGCTCGTCCGGAACCACCCCCACCACCCCGGGGGCCACCCACTGCATCTCGTTGAGCTCCTTCACCGTCATACGGCGCCCCGCCGGCACCCGCAGTATGCCGTTGCGGTCGCGGATGGGACCGGTGAAGGGGTCCCACTTGGGGTTCGGGCTCTGGATGTCCTTGTAAAGCTCCATCACCCGGTCGTACACGCTCACCCGCCGGCCGTTCACCACCATGGTGGCCTGCTTCAGTGCCGGCTCGAACCTGGGGTTGATGGGCATGCCCACCTGGGCGCCCAGCATCACCGCCCGCTCCCGCGCCAGCCACCAGTAGTCCACGTTTTGCAGGTTCCTGGGGGTGTAGGTGCCGTTCTGGACTTTTTTCAGGATGTCGATGTAGATCACGCTCCAGTCCACCAACTGGCCCGAGACCACGTAGTCGGGGGCATACTTGTACATCGAGTTGTAGTGGCTGAAGCTCGGCACCCGGCGCCGGGCTGCGGTCTGAATCACCGTGGCGGTGTCCTCGGTGAAGGCCAGGATATCGTTGCCCTCGGCCATCAAGGCCTCAGCGGCCTCGCGGGCCTTGACGGGGTCGTACCAGGCGTTAATCCACTTGACATTGACCGTGGCCCTGGGGTTTACCGCCCGCACCCCCAGGGCGAAGGCCGAGATGTGCCGCTTGAGCTCGGGAATGGGGAAGGCAGCCACGTAGCCCACCTTTCCGCTTTTGGTCAGGGCCCCGGCCATCAGGCCGTTGAGATAGTAGATCTGGTAGAAGTCGGCCATGTAGGTGAGCATGTTGGGGGCCCGCTTAAAGCCGGAGGCATGGGCAAAGATGATGTTCGGGTACTTTTTGGCGGCCTCGAGGGTCTGGTCCATGAAGTCGAAGGAGGTGGTGAAGATCACGTTGCAACCCCCTGCCACCAACCGGTCTACGGTGGCCAGGGTGTCGGCGGGCTTGACCGACTCCACGTACTGGGTGGTGAGCCCCGGGATGGCCTTCTCTGCCGCCCGGCGGCCCTCATCGTGGGCATAGGTCCAGCCCACATCGCCGATGGGGCCCACGTAGATGAAGCAGGCCTTGAGGTTCCTCGGCTGGGCCAGGCCAAACCCCAGCACCGCCAAAAGCGCCAACCACCAAACCTTCCGCATGACGCTCCTCCTTCTCCCCATGCCCTTGGGGTGGGGGCCTACCGTTCGCCCCGCCGATAGGGTTTGCCCAACGCTTCAGGGGCATTGCCCTGCTGCCCACGCAGCCCCGACAACGCCAGCACAAGTATAACCAGCAGGTAGGGCAGGCTGGCAAACACCTCGGTGGGAATGCCCATCTGGCCCTGAAGCCGGAACTGTAGATAGTAGAGGAGCCCGAAAAAAACCGCACCAAAGATGGCTCTCAAGGGGCTCCAGCCCACGAAAATCACCAGCGCCACCGCAATCCACCCCAGCCCGGCGGTCATCCCGTCGGTCCAGGAGGGGCGGTAGACCAGCGACAGGTAGGCCCCGGCCAACCCAGCCAGGGCCCCTCCCGCCACCACCGCAGCGTAGCGCAGGGCCCGCACGTTCACCCCGAGCAGGTCGGCCGCCGCGGGGTTCTCCCCCACCGAACGCAGCGCAAGACCCAGCCGGGTAGCCCCCAAAACGAAGGCCAGCCCCAGGGCCAGCCCCAAAGCCCCCAGGGTGAAGGGCCACTCGGGGGGCTGGTTGAAAAGGGGAAGTCCCTCGTAGCGCTTGCCCAGAAGGCCGGCCATCCCTAACCCCAGCATGGCCAGGGCCAGGCCCGAGACGAACTGGTTGGCCCCCAGGGTGATGGTCACAAAGCCGTGCAGAAGGGCCGCCAGGGCCCCGGCCAGCATGGCCGCGGACACCGCCAACCAGAGGTTTCCATCCCCCCCCGAGCCGTAGGCCACGGCAAACCCGGCCAAAGCCCCCAGGGCCATCATCCCCTCCACCCCCAGGTTCACCACCCCAGCCCGCTCGTTCAAAAGGGCCCCCAAGCAGGCGATGAGCAGCGGGGTGCCGAAGGAGAGGGCCCGGGCCAAAGCGCTGAAAAGCTCCTCCAAGGCTACCCTCCCCTCCCCCAGCGCAGGCGGTAGCGCAGGAAAAACTCCGAGCCAATCAAGCAAAGAAGCATAACCCCCCCGAAGACATCCACGATGCGAAAGGGCATGTTAAGGCTCACCTTGAGCACGTCCCCACCCGCCAGAATAAGGCCCAGCAGAGGGGCGGTGAGGAGCACCAGGACCGGGTGGCCCCGGGCCAGCCAGGCCACGATGATGGCGGTAAAGCCGTAGCCGGAGGAGAGCCGGGTGGGCTCGATCAGGCGGTGGTGAATGCCGGCCAGCTCCCCCACCCCGGCCAGCCCGGCCACCCCCCCGGTGATGAGGGCCACGGCGAAGAGCACGCGGCCTTGGGCGAGCCCTAGGTAACGGGCGGCCTCGGGGTTCTCCCCCACCACCCGCATGCGGAAGCCCAGAGTGGTGCGGAAAAGCAGGAGCTGCAGCCCCAAGGCCAGCACCACCCCCAGCAGCAAGGTGGGCCAGTGCACGCTGGAACCCGCCAGCACGGGGAGCTGCTGGTAGTCGGCCAGGCGGTCGGAGTAAATGTAGCCCCGCACATCCTTGCCGCGCCAGGGACCGTTGATGAGAAAAACGACCAGCGACTGGGCCACGTAGTTGAGCATCAGGGTGGTGAGAATCTCATTCACACCAAAACGGAGGCGGAGCCAGGCGGCCACCGCGCACCAAAGCGCACCCCCCAGCGCCCCCGCCAGGGCCATGGCAGGCAGGCTGAGCGGAGCCGGCAAGGGCAGGAAGAGGGCCACCCCCGCGGCCAGCACCGCCCCCAATAGAAGCTGGCCCTCGGCCCCGATGTTGAAGAACTGGGTGCGGAAGGCCAGGGTCAGGCCCACCCCGATGAGGAGCAGGGGGATGGAGCGGCGCAGGACCTCCTGCCAGCCCTTGGCCTCGAGGAGGGTCCCCTGGAGCATGGTGTGGTAGGCCTCGAGCGGGTTCACCCCGTAGGCCAGGAAAACCCCCCCCACCAGGAGGAAGGCCAGGGCCAGCGCCCCCAGGGTCACCCCCAGGACCCGCAGAGGGGAGGGCGCGGGCAGGGGCTCGAGCCTCACCCCTCACCCCCAACCATCCAAAGGCCTAGCTGGGCCCGGGTGACCTGCCCCACCGGAAAAGGGCCAAAAAGCTGGCCCCGGTGCAGCACCCCGATGCGGTCCGAAAGAGCGAGGAGCTCTTCCAGGTCCTCGGAGACCAGCAGCACCGCTGCGCCCGAGCGGGTCTGCGCCAGAAGGGCCTCGTGCACCTGCTCGGTGGCCCCCACGTCCAGGCCGTAGGTAGGGTGCACCGCCAGCACCAGCCGAGCCCGGCCGGAAAGCTCGCGGGCCAGCACCACCTTTTGCAGGTTGCCCCCCGAGAGCAGCCGGGCTGGGGTGTGCACGCTGGGGGTGGCAATGGCGTAGGCCCTCACCCTGGCCTCGGCCCAGGCCGCCTGGGCGGCCCGGTCCAGCCAGAAGCCCCGGGCCAGGGGGGGGCGGTCGAAAGCGCGCAGGGCCAGGTTCTCAGCCACGCTCATGGTGGGCACGCTGCCCATGCGCAGCCGGTCCTCGGGAATGTGGGCTACCCCCAGGGCAAAAAGCCGGGCCGGGTCGGGCTGAAGGGGTTTGCCCTCCAAAAGGACCCGTCCCTCCTCCGCCCGGCGCAGCCCGGCCAGCACCTCCACCAGCTCGCTCTGGCCGTTGCCCGCGATGCCGGCAATGCCCAGCACCTCACCCGCCCGCAACTCGAAGCTCACCCCTTGCAAAGCGGGCAGCCCCCGTTCGGAGCGGGCCTTCAGCCCCTCCACCCGCAAGCACACCGCCCCCAGCTCCTGCGGCTCCCGCCGCCTTTCAAAGGACACAGGGCGCCCCACCATCAGCTCGGCCAGCCGGGCCTTGCTGGCCTCGGCGGCGGGCAGGCTGCCCACCACCCGGCCCTTGCGCAAAACCACGCAGCGGTCGGCCACCGAGAGCACCTCCTCGAGCTTGTGCGAGATGAAGATGAGGGACTTCCCCGCTGCTTTGAGCTCGCGCATCACCCGGAACAGGGCCTCGGCCTCCTGTGGGGTAAGGACGCTGGTGGGCTCATCCAGGATGAGCACCCTGGCCCCCCGGAGCAGGGCCCGCACGATCTCCACCCGTTGCTTCTCCCCCGGGGAGAGCTGGTAGACGTAGGCCCTGGGGTCCACCGGCAGCCCGTAGCCCTGGGCAATCCGCTCGATGAGGGGCAGGATGCGCCGGGCCGGAAAGAAGGGGGCCCCGATGCCCAGGGCCAGGTTCTCGGCCACGGTGTGCCGCCCCACCAGCACGGGGTGCTGCGGCACCAGGCCAATGCCGTGGCGCAGGGCGTCCACCGGCGAGGCGATGCGCACCGGGCGCCCTTCGAGGAAAATCTCCCCCTCATCGGGGCGGTAAAGGCCGTAGAGGATGGAGACCAGGGTGGACTTCCCCGCCCCGTTCTCCCCCAGCAAGGCCAGTATCTCTCCAGGGTGAAGCTCCAGGCTCACCCGGTCGTTGGCCAGTACTCCGGGGAAGCGCTTGGTGATGTTGTGGAGTCGAAGAAGGGGCTCGCCCATTGGGGCAATCATAGCGGGAAGGGGCCTTGGGGGTGTAGAGTAAGGGCGGTCCGCGGTCACAGGTTTGCTTCGAACCTCTGACCCCCGACCAAGGGGGGATTATGGAACGGCTTGTTTGGATAGGCCTGCTGGGCCTGCTGGGCCTGGTGCTGGCCCAGGCGGTAGAACGGCGGCTCAACCTGGTGGTAAACGGACAGGCCCAGAACAGCAGGGCCATTGTGGTGGGCGGGCAGACCTACGTGCCTTTGAGCGCTTTGCGGGCCTTGGGGGTTAGCGCCGCGGTCTCGGGCAATACCCTGAGCCTGGGCTCGCCGGCGGGCGGGACCGAGCAGCGGGCCAGCCTCGAGGGCTGCCTGAACGAGTGGCTCTTCAACGGCATCTGGCGGGCGCGGGCCACCAAGGTCGAGCCAACCGAGGTGAACGGCCTCAGGGTGTGGGCGGTGGCCCTGGAGGTCCGCAACGCCACCACCAGGACGCTGGAAGCCTGGAACGCTGGCTTCAAAGACCCCTCGAGCCTCGCCCTGGCCTTTGCCGACGGCACCACCGTGCGCAGCGAATCGGGCGCACTGGGGCGCGATTACAACGAAAGAATCTACAACGCCGTCGTTCCCCAGGGCGCTGCCGTCGCGGCCCGGCTCAGTTTCCCCTACGGCCGCACCGATGCCCCCACCAAGCTCCTCATCGAGATGGATACCACCCGCATCGGCCCCAAGTACGGCCTGGCCTTTGCCACCCCCAACCCCAGCTTCCGCTTCAAGCTGGACTGCTCGAGGTGAGGCCCGGTTCCCGTCCATCAACCACTAGCCAAACGGGCCTCCGCAGCCCCCACCAGCAAAGGCAACAACTGGGCCGCGGTGGCGATGGCGATGGCCTCTGGGGCCTTGCTTTGGGTGATGGGCAGGCCGATGGGGCAG
The DNA here is from genome assembly GCF_003351145.1 of Meiothermus sp. QL-1. NCBI lineage: Bacteria > Thermotogati > Deinococcota > Deinococci > Thermales > Thermaceae > Meiothermus > Meiothermus sp. QL-1. The sequence goes on from NZ_QQSV01000004.1 coordinate 121,351, forward strand.
GTGACGCGGAGCAGGTCGGCCTGGGATAGGCCCTGCTGCAGGAGCTTCTGCTGGAAGTTGCGCCACTTGACCGCCGAGCCAATCAGGCCCACGAAGCCCAGGTCGCCCCGGCGCAAAGCGGCTTCGAGCACGAACAAATCCTCGGCGTGGTCGTGGGTCATGATGACCAGGTGCGCCCCCGCCGGCAGGTCGCCCACCACGGCATCCAGAATGGGGGCCTCGAACACCCGAAGACGGGCCTGGTCCTGGTAAAGAACCCCCAGCCGCTCTTCCGCCAGCATGCCGGGCCTCGAGTCCACCAGCCACAACTCGATGGGCAGCAGCGCGAGCACCCTGGCCAAGGCCAGCCCCACGTGCCCCACCCCGAAGATGGCCACGGTGGGGCGGACAGGAACGACCAGCTCGAGCAGAATCTGCACCTCGCCCCCGCAGCACTGCACCCCGTACCCGGCGGGGGCCTGTTCGGTGAGGCGCAGGGTGTGGACCTGCGGGGCCCGGCCCTGGCTCTCCAGCATCCTCCGGGCCAGCGCGACGGCGGTGGCCTCGAGGTTCCCCCCGCCGATGCTGCCAAAAGCCTCTTCCGCCGTGACGAGCATCTTGGCCCCAGCCTCGCGCGGGGCGTGCCCCCGCACCGAGAGCAGCGTGACCAGCACCAGGGGCACCTTCTGCTCGGTCAGGCGGGCCAGGTGCTCAAACCACTGCATCAACCCCCCGCAAAGCCCGCTCCCGCACCTTCTCGATGGCCCAGTAGACCGCCTCGGGCGTGGCGGGCGAGGCCAGCTCCACCACGCCCCCCTTTCCAAAAGCCGCCACCGCATCGCGCAAAGCCTCGCGCACCGAGATGGCCAGCATCAGGGGGGGCTCCCCCACCGCTTTAGAGCCGTAGACCACCCCTGTCTCGGTGGCCCGGGGCAGAAGCCGCACGTGGAAGACCTCGGGCAGCTCGGAAAAGCTGGGCAGCTTGTAGGTGCTGGCCGAGCGGGTGGCCACCTGGCCCCTGGCGTCCCAGCGCAAATCCTCCAGGGTGAGCCAGCCCAGGCCCTGGATAAAGCCCCCCTCCACCTGGCCCAGATCCACCAAAGGCGATATGGAATCGCCCACGTCGTGCAGGATGTCCACCCGTCTAAGGCGGTACTGCCCGGTAAAACCGTCCACCTCCACCTCGCTCACCGCCGCCCCAAAGGCGAAGTAGTGGAAGGGCTGGCCCTGCATCCGGGTCTTGTCCCAGTGAAGCCCGGGGGTGCGGTAGAAGCCATCGGCGAAAAGCTGCACCCGCTGGCTGTAGGCCGCGCGCACCACCTCCTCGAAAGGCAGGCGCACCTCGGGCTTCCAGGGGGTAAAAACCCAGCCATCTTCGAAGAGCACGTCGGCGGGGTGAACCCCAAGCCGCTGTGCGGCCACCCCCGCCAGGCGGGCCTTGATCTTCTCGCAGGCCTCCTTGACCGCGGCCCCGTTGAGGTCGGCGCCGGTGGAGGCCGCGGTGGCCGAGGTGTTGGGCACCTTGTCGGTGCGGGTGGGCATGACCCGCACGGCCTCCAGGGGCACCCCCAGGGCCTGGGCGGCAATCTGCTGGATCTTGGTGAAAAGCCCCTGGCCCATCTCGGTGCCGCCGTGGTTGACCTGCACCGTGCCGTCCTGGTAGACCAGCACCAGCGCCCCGGCCTGGTTGTAGGGGGTGAAGTTGAAGGAGATGCCGAACTTGACCGGGGTGATGGCCAGCCCCCGCTTGCGGTAGGGGTTCCGGGCGTTGAAGGCGGCCACCTCCTCCCGGCGACGGGTGAACTCCGCGCTCGTCTTGAGCTCCTCCCAGATGAGCCGGATGCGCTCCACATCCTTCACCGCCTGGCCGTAGGGGGTGGTGCGGTTGTCGTCGGGGGACCCTTCCGACGGCCTCACCCCGTAGAAGTTCCGCTCCCGCACCAGTTCCGGCGGCAGCCCCAGGCTGCGGGCCACCCGGTCCATGACCTCCTCGATGAAGACCATGCCCTGCGGCCCCCCAAAGCCCCGGAAGGCGGTCTGGGAGGTCTTGTGGGTCTTGCAAACCCGGCCTATGGCCTCCAGGTGCGGGATGTAGTAGGCGTTGTCCAGGTGGCACAGGGCTCGAGCCAGCACCGCCTCCGAAAGGTCGAGCGACCAGCCGCCATCGGAGTAAAGCTCCATGTAGAGCGCCTGGATCAGCCCCTCCTCGCTGAAGCCCACCCTGAAGCGGGCGTAGAAGGGGTGGCGCTTGCCGGTGAGGGTGAAGTCCTGCAGCCGGTTCAGGCGCACGCGCACCGGGCGGCCGGTCAGGTAGGCCCCCAAAGCGGCCACCGCCGCGTAGGGGTTGGCCTGGACCTCTTTGCCGCCGAAGCCCCCTCCCATGCGCAGGCACTGCACCGTCACCCGGTTGCGCGGCAGGCCCAGCACCTGGGCCACGATCTCCTGGGTCTCGGAGGGGTGCTGGGTGGAGGCGTGCACGAAGACCTGGCCGGACTCATCCAGCAAAGCCAGCGAGGCCTGGGTCTCGAGGTAGAAGTGCTCCTGCCCGCCGAGCTCGAGCTGGCCCTCGAGCACCCGCGCCGAGGCCCGGAACCCCGCGGCCACATCCCCCCGCCGAAGGTGCAGGGTGGCCCCCTGGAAGCTCTGCTGCCGGATGGCCTCCTCCAGGCTCAGGATGGCCGGGAGGGGCTCGTACTCCACCTCCACCCGCTCCGCCCCCCGCCGGGCCGCCTCCTCGCTCTCGGCCAGCACCCAGGCCACCGCCTGGCCGTAGAACATCACCTCGCTTGGGAACAGCGGTTCATCGCCCTTCACCCCCGAGTCGTTCAACCCCGGCACGTCCGAGGCCACGAGCACCCGCACCACCCCCGGCAGCGCAAGCGCGGGCGCGGGGTCTAGCCGTAGGATGCGGGCGTGGGCATGGGGAGCCTGCACCGGCCAGGCGTGCAGGACCCCGGGGTAGCGGGGCCAGAGGTCATCGGTGTAAAGGGCCCGGCCCGTCACGTGCAGGTGGGCCGACTCGTGGGGAATCGCTTTGCCCACTACCTTCATGCGAGCACCCCCTGGGCTTCAGCATAGAACTTCCAAAGCAGATTCCCGGCAACAGCCCGCCGGTAAGCGGCGCTGCCCCGGTGGTCGTCGATGGGGCTGAACTCGCCCCGAAGCACCTCGGCAGCAGCCCGCACGGTGCTCTCGTCCCAGGGCCTGCCCACAAGGAAGGCCTCGGTCCGGTAAGCCCGCACGGGGGTGGCCGCCATACCGCCCAGGGCCACCCGCACCCCCTGCACCCGCCCGCCCTCCAGCCACAGGGCAAAGGCCGCCGCCACCGTGGAGATATCGTCCAGGGGCCGCTTGGCCACCTTGTAAAACCGGGCCAGGGGGGGCAGGGGCAGGGGAATCCGCACCGCCCGGATGAGCTCGCCCGGTTCCAAAGCCGTTCGCCGGTACCCCGTAAAGAACTCTTCCAAAGGCAGCGTCCGCTCGCCCCCAGCCCCCACCAGCACCACCTGGGCCCCCAGGGCCAGGAGCACCGGGGCGGCATCGCCGATGGGGGAGGCGGTGGCCAGGTTGCCCCCCAGGGTGGCCCGGTTGCGGATGAGGCGCGAGGCAAAGAGGGGGAACCATTCCGAAAGCAAGGGCACCCGCCCCCCAAGGCCCCGCTCGAGCTCGGAGAGGCTGAGGCCGGCGCCCAGCTCGAGGAAGTCCGCCTCCCACTGCAACCCCCTAAGCTCTGGCAGCGCGCTGATGTCTACAATCAGCTCCGCCCTGGCAAAGCGCTGGTTGACCTCCACCCCAAAGTCGGTGCCCCCGGCTAGGGGCCTGGCCTGGGGGTGGTCCTTCAGCACCTGGAGGGCCTCGGCCAGCGAGGCAGGGCGCAGGTAGCCGGGGCAGCGGAGGGGTGCCGGGGCCGGGGCAGGCTCCATGAGGCGGCGGGCCAGGGGGTCGTCCGGCGAGGGCTTTGGCAGGCCCAAGGCCGCATCCCTGATGGGCCGGTAGCCGGTGCAGCGGCAGAGGTTGCCGGAAAGCGCCTCCAGGTCAAAGCCCTCTCGCCCTTTGCGGTAGTACTCGGCCGCCATGCTCACTACGAAGCCGGGGGTGCAGTAACCGCACTGCGAGCCCCCCTGGAGCATGGCCGCCTGCACCGGGTGGAGGGCTTCCGGACGGCCAAGCCCCTCCACCGTCCAGACCTCCTGGCCGGCCAGGGTGGGCAGCAGCAGCAAGCAGCCGTTCGCCGCCTCGTAGCGGGCACCCTGGCCATCGGGGCGGACCAGCAAGACCGCGCAGGCCCCGCACTCCCCCTCGGCGCAGCCCTCCTTGCTGCCGGTCAGGCCTGAGGCCCGCAGCCAGGAGAGCAGGGTGGTGTGGGGGTCCAGCCCTTCTATCTCTACCCGCTGCCCGTTGAGCCAAAAGCCGAAAGCGCCCATACCCCATATTACGCCTGCGCAGGGGGGGTTGTGCCTTCCAGCTGGACCCCGATTCCGCGGCTGGGGTTGGCCACCTCCAGCACCTCCTTACCCGAGGGGGAGGTGATGCGCTGGATGAAGATGTCCACCAGTTTGGGGTCGAGCTTCTTTCCCTTTAGCCGCTTGAGCTCCTCTATTATCTCGGCCGGCTTCCAGGCCCTTTTGTAGGGGCGGGGGCTGTAGAGGGCATCGAAGGTATCCACCACCGCGAATATCCGGGCCAGAATGGGGATGTCCTGGCCTCTGAGCCCATCGGGGTAGCCGGTGCCGTCCCAGTTCTCGTGGTGGTGCCGCACCACCTCCAGGGTCTCCTGCGGCAAAAAGGGCACCCGCGAGAGCATCTCCCAGCCCTTGGTGACGTGGCTCTTCATGATGGCCCACTCCTCCTCGGTCAGCTTGCCCGGCTTCCGCAGGATGTGGTCGGCGATGGAGAGCTTGCCAATATCGTGCAAATAAGCCCCCCAGCGCAAGAACTTGCGCATGGAAGCGTCCAGCCCTACATCCTGGGCGAGCTGGTCGGCCCAGGCCACCACCCGCTTGGTATGGCCCTGGGTCTCGTGGTCGCGAAACTCCAAGGCCAGCCCCAAGGCCCGCAGCGTGCCGTCGTAGGCATCCTCGAGCTGCTTCAGGGCCTCCATCTGCCCGAGCTGAGCCCCCATGATCCGGGCCAGGGAGTTGGCAGCGGCCTTCTCCTTGGGCTGGAAAGGCTTGCTGCCCTCGCGGGCCAGAATCACCACCCCCAAGGGCCGCTTCTGCCGGGCCGAAATCGGCACCGCAGCGGTGGACCAGCCCACGCTCTCGGGGATGCCCTCCAGGTAGTTGCCCACGACGAAGGTATCGGTCAGGGAGGCCAGGCTGCTGAGCTTCTGCTGGGGCAGATGCCGCCCCCGGTAGCGCTCCAAAGCCCCCCGGGCGCTCACCACCACCGGACGGCCCTCGCGAAAGCGCACAAAGGCCAGATGGGGGGCTATCCCGAGGTTGTGCAGGGCGGTCATGGCGTTCTCGGTGAGCTCCAGAGGGTCAGCGGCCATGCTGATGCTCAGGCTCCCCTCCTCGAGCAGGTTCATGTAGCGCAGGGACTCCTCGAGCTCCCGCTTGTTGCGCCAGTCCCGCTCACGCAACCAGGCGATAAACCCTATGGCCGCATAGCCGGGCAACAGGGTGACGAGTAGGTTTTCCGGCTCTAGGCTGACCCTTGCGTAAAGATGCTGGGCCAGCACGAGCAAACCCATAAACGGCACCGCCCAGCGCAGACTGCGCCAGCCATCCTGCCAAACCCAGGGAATCATGAAGAGAAAGGTGAAGACCTGGTAGCCACCTGGCAGGTAGAAAACCGAAACCACCCCCCAAAGCAGGGCCAGCAGGACGAACCCCAGTCGATTCGGCAGCTTCGCACGTTTTTTAGCTCCCATAAGCCCACACGTGGCCTCAATCTAGCACCGCCCCAGACCCCCTCCGGTTCATTTGCCCACTCCGGCCCCAAAACGCAAAACCGCCCGGCGCGTGGGCCGGGCGGTCCGCTGGTGGGCTGTGCAGGACTCGAACCTGCAACCTACTGATTAAGAGTCAGCAGCTCTACCGGTTGAGCTAACAGCCCCAGCAGTGCTTCAGTTTAGAAGACGGTCCCCCTCTTGTCAACGCATTCTTAATCCAAAACTGACAAAGCCGGTGCTAGAGGTTTATACTGTTGGGCAAGGCTTCGGGGCCTAATTAGCAGCCCGCTTGGAGGATTTTCAGCGTGAATGCCCGTGCGATCGTGGTTACCTCAGGGAAAGGCGGCGTGGGTAAGACCACCACCACCGCCAACGTGGGCGCTGCTCTGGCCCGCCTGGGCGAGAAGGTGGCGGTGGTGGACGTGGACGTGGGGCTGCGCAACCTGGACGTGGTGATGGGCCTCGAGGGTCGGGTGGTCTACGACCTGATCGATGTGATTGAGGGAAAGTGCAGGCTGCGCCAAGCCCTCATTCGCGACAAGCGCGTCGAGGGGCTGGCCCTGCTCCCAGCTTCCCAGACCAAGGACAAGGAGTCCCTGGACCCTGAAAGGTTCCGTCAAATTGTGCGCGCCCTGCTGGAGGAGGAAGGCTTCGACCGGGTGCTCATCGACTCGCCTGCGGGGATTGAAAAGGGCTTCCAGACCGCGGTCACCCCGGCCGAGGGAGCCTTGGTGGTGGTGAACCCAGAAGTCTCCAGCGTGCGCGACGCCGACCGGATCATCGGCCTTCTGGAGGCCCGCGAAATCCGGGAAAACTACCTGGTCATCAACCGCATCCGCCCCAAGATGGTGCAGCGGGGCGACATGCTCTCGGTGGAGGATGTGGTGGAAATTCTGGGCATCAAGCCCATCGGCATCGTCCCGGAGGACGAAAGCGTGCTAATCGCCTCAAACCAGGGGGAGCCCCTGGTCCTCAAAAACGGCTCCCCGGCCGGCCGGGCCTTCAGCGAAATCGCCCAGCGGGTACGGGGCGAGGAGGTGCCCTTCACCTCCCTCAGCGACTCACCCGGCTTCCTCGGTACCCTGCGCCGCCTGTTTGGGGGTAGATGATGGGTTTCTGGCCTTTCGGCGGCAAAAGCAGCAAAGAACAGCTCAAGGAGAGGCTGAAGCTGGTGCTGGCCTACGACCGGCTCCACCTTTCGCCCGGGCTGGTGGAGCAGCTCAAGGAAGACCTGCTGGCGGTGCTCAGGCGCTACTTCCCGGAGGAGGAGGGGATCTCCATCCAGGTCGAGACCCTCAACGACAAGATGAAGCTCCAGGCCGATGTGCCGATTCCTAAGTAGCCTGTCGAAGCTCGGCGAGCTGGACCTCCTCCGTCAAAAGCTCCACCCCAATTGGCCCGAAGTTCTCTTCCTGCCACATCTCCACCCAACCCAGCCGCTTGGCCTCTAGAAGGGCGAGAAAGGCAACCACCCGCTCGCTCCACCCCCGAAAGGGAAGCTGGTGGAAAAACCCCCGGCGCCCCCCTCGCAAAAAGCCCAGCAGGCGCCCCCAGGCCTCCTTGAGACTGAAGCGCTCCGGTGGGAGCAAAAGTTCTGCCCGGCGGGCAAGGGGCTCCGCTGCCCGAACCAGAAGCTCCAAGGAGAGGGAACGCACCCGCCGGTCCTTAGGCAGGGGGGGTGGGGCTACCGGCAGCACCCGGGCCCGCTCGCGCGAACGCTGTTCTAAAAAAGCGATGGCCTCTTCCAAGGCCACCAGGGTATCGAGCACCACCGGTGCTTCGGCCTCGAGGTCCTCCTCCACCGGCACGGGGTCGTCCCCCTGGGCCAGGGCCCGCAGTTTGTGCAGCAGAAGTTCGGCCAGCAAGGGCAAAAGCGCACTGCGTTCGCTCAGATCGAGGGCCTCCACCTGGGCCATGGCCTGCTCGGTAAGCAGGAGCAGGGGAAGGTCGCGCGCCGCCACCTGGCCCCGGCGCACCCGCTCGGCCAGCTCCCTGGGGCTGCCGCTAAAGCCCTCGAAGGAAAGCCGTATCATGGGCTGAGCACCAAGCGGCGGCCTTTGGGATGCAGCAGGCCGAACTTTTCCCGCACCTCCTCCATGGTGGCCTGGGCGATGCGGCGGGCCCGGGCTGCTCCGCTCTCCAAAGCGTCCAGTACCACCTGGGGTCTGGCCCTGAGCTCCTCGGCTCGCTCCCGGATGGGCCGCAGGGTTTTCATCATCTCCTGCATCAGGAGCTGTTTGACCACCAGCGTGCCGATGCCCCGGCGGCGGTACTCCTCCTTGAGCACCTGCACCAGCTCGGGCGGAGCGAAATACTGCAGGAACCTGAACGCCACGCTTCGCTCTGGGTCGCCGGGGTCGGAAAGCCGGATGCGGGCCGGGTCATCGGGCATGGCGCGGATTTTCTCCCAGATGCTCTTTTCATCCTCTAAAAGCCCGATGGTGTTGCCCACGCTTTTGGACATCTTGGCCTTGCCGTCGATGCCGGGCACGCGGGGGGCGTTGGGGTTCAGGTAAATTTGCGGCTCCGGGAAGGTTTCGCCGTACTCCAGGTTCCAGCGCCGGGCGATCTCGCGGGTAAGCTCCAGATGCTGGGTCTGGTCGTCCCCCACCGGCACGGTATCGGCCTTGTAGAGGAGGATATCCGCAGCCATCAGCACCGGGTACATGAGAAGGCCAGCGGGCACCGACTCGAGCCGGGCCGCCTTGTCCTTGAACTGGGTCATGCGGGTCAGGTCGCCGTAGGGGGTCTGGGTGGTGAAGATCCAGGCCAGCTCGGTATGCTCGGGCACGTGGGACTGCACGAACAGAATGACCTTGTTGGGGTCCAGGCCCGCGGCGATGTTCACCAAAGCGGCCTCGAAGGTGCGCTGGGCCAGGAGGTCCTTGTCGTAGGCCGCGGGGTTGGTGGGGGCGTGGTAGTCCACAATGCAGTAGATGGCGTCCTGCCCCAGCTTCTCCCCCAGGGCGATGTAGTTGACCATGGCGCCCAGGTAGTTGCCGATGTGCAGGTCGCCGGTGGGCTGAAAGCCGGAAAAAACACGCTTCACGCCGGATAGGATAGCACCGCCTTCCCCCAAAACCAAAACCGGGGGCCGGGCCGTATGCTAGCATAGGCCGAGCATGAGCCTGGAGGCCTTCTCCGACGAAGCCCTGCTGGCCCTGGCGGCCCGGGGGGAGGAGGCCGCGCTAAAGGAGCTCTTTCGGCGCTACGCGGGGGCCTTTTTGGGCCTAGCCCGCCGCATGGGGCTGGACGCGGCCAGCCGGGAGGATGTGGTGCAGGAGGCTTTCAGCAAAATCTGGCAAAAGGCCCGGGAGTTCGACCCGCGGCGGGCCTCGGCCCGGGCCTGGCTCCTGGCCATCGCCCACCACACCACGGTGGACCACCTCCGCCGCCTGGAGGCCCGCCCCAAGCCGCTGGAGCCCGAGGAGGAGGCCGAGGCCTTCGACCTGCCGGGGGTGGGGCTGGACGAGGAGGGCCACCTCAACCGCATCCGGCTGGCGCAGGCCCTCAAGCGGCTCAGCCCCGAGGAGCGCGAGGTGATTGAGGTGCTCTTCTACCAGGGGTACGCCCACCAGGAGGCCGCTTTGCGCCTGGGGCTGCCTCTGGGCACCCTGAAGACCCGGGCCCGCCGGGCCTTGGCCCGGCTGAAGGAGGAGCTGCGTGAAGCCTGAGGAGGTGCGCGAGCTGCTGCCGCTGTATGCCCTGGGGGCGCTGGAGCCAGCCGAGCGGGAGCGCCTCGAGGCCGCCCTGGAGCGCTACCCCGAGCTCTGGGCCGAGGCCAGGGCCCTCCTGGAGACCGCCGCCGACCTGGCCCAGCTTCCCCCGCCGGCCCCCGTTCCGCCGGGCCTGGAAGCGCGGGTGCTGGCCCAGGTGCGCCCCTCCCGCCGGCCCTGGCCCCTCTGGCTGGCCCGGGCTGCGGCAGCGCTTTTGTTGCTGGGCCTGGGGTATGGGGGTGGCTGGGGGGCCTTCTGGCTCCTCTCCTTGCGCGACCCCCAGACCCAGGTGCTCACCCTGGCCAACCCCCAGGGCCAGGGCGTGGGCCGGGCCATCCTGCGCCCCGACCGGCGGGTTCTCATCCTGCTCGACCGGTGGCCCCCCCAGGGTCAGGTCTTCCAGGCCTGGGGCCTGGCCCGGGGCAGCCCGGTACCGCTGCCCACCTTCCGCACCCCCCTCAAGAGCCTGCGCCTGCCCCCAGAGGCCCAGGCGGTGGCGGTCTCGCTCGAGCCCCCCGGCGGCAGCCCCCAGCCCACCACCCTGCTGGGCCTGCCGCAGTAGTTAATCCAAAATGCCCTCCTCCTGCGAACGGCAGGGTGGAGGTGCAAAATGGAAACGCAACCCCAAAACCTGGCTCGTCGGCAGTTCGTTAAGGTCATGACCCTGGCCGGTCTCTCCACCGCCCTGGCCCACAGCCTGGTGGGGCAGGCCCTGGCCCAGTCGCAGGGGGTGAGCGACCTGGACGTGCTCAACCTGGCCCTCACCGCCGAGTACCTGGCCACCGACGCCTACACCCGGGCCCTCACGGTGGGCTTCCCCGGCGAGATTCGGGACTACCTGGCCGAGGCCCTCAAGCACGAGGAGGCCCACGTCAAGGCCCTCACCGACACCATCCGGGGCCCCTTCAACGCCACCCCGGTAGCCCGCCCGCAGTTCACCTACGGCGAGCTGCAGTTCAACGCCGCCAACCGGCTCAAGGTGCTGGAGACCCTGGTGGCCCTCGAGACCGCCTTCACCGGGGCTTATTTGGGGGCCATCCCCCTTATCCAGAACAAGGCCGTGCTCTCGGCGGCGGCCAGCATCGCCATGAACGAGGAGGCCCACCTGGCCATCCTGCGCGACGCGGTGCTGAGCCTGGGCGGGCGGGTGGAAGGCCCGCAGACCCCGGTGGGCCGGGCCTTCGCAGCGGCCATCACCCCCCAGCAGGCCACCCAGGCGGTGCAGGGCTTCATTCGGCGCTAGGCGGGAGGCCAGATGAAGCGGCGGCTGTTCCTTACTGGCCTGGGCGCCGGCCTGCTTGGGCTGGGCCTGGTTCGGGCCCAGATGGGCGGCGTGGTGCGGGCGGTGGTGCTGAGCGGGGCCGAGGTGGTGCCCACCCCGGTCAGCACCCCGGCTTTGGCGGTGGTGCGGCTCGAGCTGGTGGGCTCCACCCTCACCCTGCAAGGGGCGGTGGCCAACCTGGCCGGGGCCTTTCGCGACTACACCCGCGACCCGGTGGACGACCCGGCCCTGAACGCCCGCCTGACCAGCGCGGTGCACCTGCACCGCGGCCCCAGAGGGCAAAACGGCCCCTTGCTGCAGGCCCTCAAGGTCTCGAGCGCCCCCGATGGCAGGAGTGCCACCTTCATGGACCGGATAGAGCTTAGCCTGGACGACCTGAACCGGCTCTACAGGGGCGAGCTCTACTTCGACATCCACACCTCGGCTTTCCGGGCCGGGGAGCTGCGGGGGCAGATTCAAATCTAGGAGAACGAAATGAACCGCAGGGAGATGCTGAAGCAAACCGGCTTGATGGGAACCGGGCTGGTGTTGGGTGGGGTGATGGGCGCCTGTGCCACCACCCCGGGCATGAGCCAAAGCCCCAACCAGGATGTGGCCATTCTCAACTTTGCGCTGAACCTGGAGTACCTGGAGGCCGCCTTTTACCTGGCCGCTGTGGGGCGGATCGCCGAGCTTAGAAGCATCGGTGGCAACGCCGAGATCCGTCTGCCCATGGGCTTCGATGGCACCAGCCCGGTGCCTGGGATGAGCCAGGAGGTGCTCGAGTACGCCCAGGAAATTGCTGAAGATGAGCTCGCCCACGTGCGCTTTTTGCGTCAGGCTTTGGGTTCGGCTGCGGTAGATCGGCCGGTCATCGACCTTGACCAAGCCTTCCGAGCTGCCGGGAGCGCCGCCAGCAACGGAGCCATCAGCAACTTCAACCCCTTTGCCAATGAGCTTTTCTTCATCCATGGGGCCTTCATTTTCGAAGATGTAGGGGTCACCGCCTACAAGGGAGCAGCCCGGCTCATCACCGACAAAAACAATGTGCTGGACCCTGCCGCAGGTATCCTAGCTGTGGAAGCCTACCATGCAGGGATCATCCGGCTGCTTCTCCACGAGCGCAAGGATATGACGGTCACCCCCAGCCTGACCGTAGAGCAGGTGGTGCAGGCCATCAGCAACCTGCGCGCCGGTGTGGGTGGGGGCAAGGACGAGGGGATTACCAAGATGGGGCAGGCCAACCTGGTGGCCGCCGATGCCAACGCCATAGCCTACGGGCGCACCACCAGCGAGGTGCTCAAGATCGTTTACCTTACCGGCAACGCCGGCGTGAGCGCCGGAGGGTTCTTCCCCAACGGCCTAAACGGCAGCATCAAGACCACCTGATACTGTTGGTTTCCCACGGGAAGCGCTTCTCGCTGACCAGCTTGCGCTCCCGTGGGAAACCTGCACCCACAGCATTATCCACACCCTCAAGCGGCCCGCTGATTCAGGCTCTGGTCGTCAACGCAAAGCGATCCTACACAGAAAAATGCAGGTGTGTAGGTGACTGCGTTTGGCACGAATCCGCCATAGTTGTATCGCGCCCTTCACAAACCTTACCGCCCATCCGAACGGCATGCCTCCAAGTCGGACGGCTCAAAAAAAGAGCACCCTATGGTAGTCGGTGACGACTCCCCGTTCTGGAGAACGGGGCTTCTCGGTTCTCACGGGACGGCCCTTGCCGTGCCCATCCCCGAAGGCTCCGTCCGAGCCCTGGCCAGGATGTTCAGCGCTGCGGCCACGTCCCGGTGCTGGTGGGCGCCGCACCGGGGACAGGTGTACTCCCGCACCCAGAGAGGGCGTTTTTCTCTGTAGCCGCACACCGGACAATCCTGGCTGGTGTATTTTGGGTCTACCTTGACTAAGGCGGTTGTTGCCGCAGCGAATATGCGCGGGAAGCGCTTACTTGCCACTCCCCTTCGATCTTGAAAACCCAAGCTACTCTGCACCCTACACAGCGCTCGCACCTTCGGTCTCGAGCGCCTCTTTTCGCACCTCTTCCTCGGGCTGGCCTGCCGGGTACTGGCCGTTGAAGCAGGCCAGGCAGACCGGCCCTCCAATGGCCTCGCGCACCCCGGCCTCGCTCAGAAAGGCCAGCGAGTCGGCCCCAATGAGGGTGCGAATCTCCTCCACCGTGTGGGTGGCAGCCACCAGCTCTTTGCGGGCGGCGGTGTCAATGCCGTAGTAGCAGGGGAACCTGATGGGGGGCGAGGAGATGCGCACGTGCACCTCGGTGGCCCCGGCCTCGCGCAAGAGCTGCACGATGCGCCCCGAGGTGGTGCCCCGCACGATGGAGTCGTCCACCAGCACCACCCGCTTGCCCGCTACCGCAGGCGTGGCGGCGAGCTTCAGCTTGACCTTCAGGTCGCGCATCTCCTGGGTGGGCTGGATGAAGGTGCGGCCAGCATAGGGGTTCTTGTGCAGCCCGTAGTCGAAGGGAATCCCCGAAACCCGGCTGTAGCCGATGGCCGCCCCGATGCCCGAGTCCGGCACCGGCACCACCAGATCGGCCTGGGCTGGGGCCTCCTGGGCCAGCACCTCGCCCATGCGTACCCGGGCCGGATGGGTGGGGATGCCGTCCAGGGTGGCATCGGCCCGGGCAAAGTAAATCCACTCAAAGGCGCAGGGGGTGGGGCGGGGCTCGAGCACCTGCCAGGAGGAAAGCCCCCCCGCCTCGTCCACCCAGACCAGCTCACCGGGCCGCACATCGCGCACGAACTCCGCCCCCATCAGGGCCAGCGCCGGGGGTTCGGAAGCAAAAACCCAGCCGCCGTTGGACAAGCGCCCAATCACCAAAGGCCGCACCCCGTTGCCATCCCGCAGGGCCAGCACGGTGCGCCGATCGGTGATGACCACGCTGAAGCCGCCCTTTAGCTCGCGCATCGCCCGGGCGGTGGCCTCCACCAGGTTGAGCTTGGCGTAGCGGGCAATCAGGTTGATCATCACCTCGGTGTCGTTGGTGGTCTGGAAGACCGCGCCATGCTCCAGGAGTTCCTGGCGAATCTTCATGGCGTTCACGAAGTTCCCGTTGTGGGCGATGGCCAGAATCCCCTTGGAGCTGCGGACACTTAGGGGCTGGGCGTTGAAGCGCAGGTTAGAACCGGTGGTGGAGTAGCGGGTGTGCCCGATGCCCAGGTTGGCCCCAGAGATACGCAAGCGCTGCATCCGGGCCTCGTCGAAGACCTGCGTAACCAGGCCCAGGTCTTTTTCAATCACCAGGTCTTTGCCGTTCGAAACGCAAATCCCAGCCGCCTCCTGGCCCCGGTGCTGCAGCGCGAAAAGCCCGAGCTGCAAAAGGTCGGCCACCGGCAGGGGCTCGGGCGACCACAAGCCCAGCACACCGCATTCCTCCTGGGGTTTGTCCACAGGGCTCACGGCAACACCTCCCGCAAAGGGGATTCCCAGGCCTCCCGGAGCTCCTCCAGGCTCCACTCCAGCCGTTCCCTGGGCAAAAGCAGGGTTAGGCACTCCCCCCCCACCTGGCCCAGCACCTGGTAGGGCAGCCCCATCTCCTCCAGCAGCCCCACGGCTTCCTGGAGCCGGTCTGGGGCCACGGTGAAGAGCACGCGGCCCGCAGCCTCACCGAACAAAAGGGCATCGGGGCGCTGGCGGCTGCGCAGCTCGAGGACCGCCCCTAGACCCCTGGGGAAACACATCTCGGCCAGGGCCACCGCCAGCCCCCCCTCGGCCACGTCGTGGGCGGTGCGGGTTAGGCCCCGGGCAATCAAGGCGCGAATGGCGGCCTGGACCCTCCGCTCATGCTCCAGGTCGAGAGGCGGGGGGCTTCCCGCCTCCAGTCCGTGCACCACCCACAGGTACTCCGAGGCCCCCAGGTGGCCCTCTAGATGCCCGATGAGCACGACCACCTCCCCCTCCTTGCGGAAGCCCAGCTCGGCCCGCCGCTCCACCTCCTCCAGAAGTCCCACCACCCCCACCATGGGGGTAGGGGGAATACGGTGGTTGGGGCCCTCGTTGTAAAGCGAAACGTTTCCCGAAACCACCGGTATGCCCAGGGCCCGGGAGGCCTCAGCCAGGCCCCGTATGGTTTCAGAGAGCTCGAAGTAGCCCTCCGGGGTCTCAGGATTGCCACAGTTGAGGCCATCGGTGTAGGCGAGCGGCCTACCGCCCACCACACTCACGTTGCGGGCCGCCTCGGCCAGGGCGTGCATGGCCCCCAGGCGGGGAGAGAGCTTGCTGTAGCGGGGGTTGGCGTCCACCTTGACCGCAATACCCCGCCGGGTGCCCTTGATGCGCAAAATGGCCGCATCGCCCCTGCCGGGCACCAGCACGGTGTTGGTGCCCACCTGGTGGTCGTAGCGCTCGAAGACGGGGGCCCGGCTGCACAGGTTGGGGGAAGACAAAAGCCTGGGCAAAAGGTCGTGCAGGCCAGCAGGCAAGGGCAGTTGGTCCAGCTCAACCGCGCGCAGCTCCCGTATGGCGGGGTCTTCCCGGCCCTCGCGGGTGTAGGTGGGGCAGTCGGCCAGGGCGTGGGTGGGCACCTCGGCCAGCACCTGCCCCCCAGCCTTGACCCGGAAAACCGGCTCGGCAACCACCCACCCTATTCGCACCGCGTCCAAACCGAATCGCTGCGCCAAAGCCTCCAGCGCTTTTTCCTTGCCTGGCCGGGGCACCAGCACCATCCGCTCCTGCGACTCCGAAAGCATGAGCTCGAGGGGCGTCATCCCCTCCTCCCGCCGGGGCACCCGGTCCAGGTTCAGCTCAATGCCCAGCCCCGACTTGTGGGCCATCTCCGAAAGGGAGGAGGTGAGACCGGCAGCCCCCATGTCCTGCACGCCCTCCACCAGGTCCTGCTGGATGGCGGCCAGGGTGAGCTCCATGGTCAGCTTGCCCAGAAAAGGGTCGCCCACCTGCACGCTTGGGCGCTTGGACTCGTTCTCCTCGGAAAGCTCCTCCGAAGCAAAGGCCGCCCCCCCAATGCCGTCGCGCCCGGTCTTGGCCCCCACGTAGTAGACCGGGCGCCCCAAGGAGGCCCGGCTCCGCTTGAGCGCCCCTACCGGCAGAAGCCCCACGCACATGGCGTTGACCAGGGGGTTTTCCTGGTAGTCCGGGTGGAAGTAAACCTCCCCCCCCACCGTGGGCACCCCGATGGCGTTGCCGTAGTGGGCAATCCCCTCCACCACCCCCCGCACCAGATAGCGGGTGCGGGCGTCCTCCGGCCTGCCGAAGCGCAGCGAGTTCAAAAGGGCAATGGGCCGGGCCCCCATGGCCATGATATCGCGGATGATGCCCCCTACCCCGGTGGCCGCCCCCTGGACGGGCTCGACCGCCGAGGGGTGGTTGTGGCTCTCAATCTTGAAGGCCACCGCCCAGCCCTCGCCGATATCCACCACCCCGGCGTTCTCCCCGGGGCCCTGCAGCACCGCCGGCCCTTCCTTGGGCAAGAGCTTGAGCAGGGGGCGGGAGTTCTTGTAGGAGCAGTGCTCGCTCCACATCACCTTGAAGAGGTAGAGTTCCAGCCGGTTGGGCTCGCGTCCTAAAAGGCGCACTATCTCCCGGTACTCCTGGGGGGGGATACCGGTTTCCTGGAGCAAAAGCGTTTCTTCCATCACAAAGCCTGGGGGGTGTGCACTCCACCCAAAAGAGGGATGAGTTCCAGATGGTTGGCGATGCGGGCAGTGGGCTCAGGGTTGCCGTTGCGGTGGGTGTGGCCGGTGTAGAGCACCGCCCAGGGGTAGCCCGTGGCAAAGGCCCCGGCGATATCGGTGCGGGGAATGTCCCCAACATGCAGGGCCTCCTCGGGTCGGGCTCCCATCTCGTCCAAAGCGGCCAGGAAGGCCTCCGGCTTGGGCTTCACCACCCCGGTCTGGTCGGAGAAAGAGAAGCCGCTGAAGAGGTGGTGGAGCTTGTGGCGCTTCAGGTGCTCTTCCAGGATGCGGCCGGTGGCAATGCTGGTGTCGGAGACGATGCCCAGCTTGTAGCGCTGGGCCAGGTTGGGCAGCGCCTCCAGCACCCCCGGCAAGGGCACCAGGTCTCCTTTCAGGCTGGCCTCCACGATGCGCTGGGCGGTGAGGGCAATATGCCCCTCGTCGTAGGGCAGGCCCAGGTAACCGAAGATGCGGGCCACCCGGTCGAAGGGGGTCATCACCTGCTCGGCCAGCCAGGCAGCCTCAAAGTCAAGAGCAGCCTGGCGCCAGGCCTCCATCACCGCATCAATTTCCACCGAGACCCCAGCCTCAGAGGCTGCATCCAGAAGAATCTCGTTGCGCAGGTGCTTGATGGCCCCGGCGTACTCCGGCCCCTCGATGAACAGGGTGCCCCAAAAGTCGAAGGTAATGGCCCTGGGTGTCATACCTACCTCCTACACCATAACCTCGAGCGCTGCCCTCAGGCTCTGAAAAAGACCGAGCCCATCCGTGCTCCCCAGCAGCTCTTCGACCGCCCGCTCCGGGTGGGGCATCATTCCCAGCACATTGCCCCGCTCGTTCACGATACCTGCGATGTCGTTCAGAGAACCATTGGGGTTGTAGTCCCTCCTATCCAAGGGCCGGTCGGCGGGCACGTAGCGGAAGACCACCTGGCGGTTTTGCTCCAGGCGCTCCAAGGTGGCCCCATCGGCATAGTAGCGCCCCTCGCCATGGGCTATGGGCAGCCTTAGGACCTGGTGCGGCTGGTAGGCCCGCGTGAAGGGCAGATCGGTGCGCTCGACCCGCAAGAAAACTTCCTTGCAGGTGAAGTGCAGGTTGGTGTTGGCCAGCAAGGCCCCCGGCAGAAGCCCGGCCTCGGTGAGCACCTGGAAGCCGTTGCAGATGCCGATGACCGGATAGCCCTGAAGGGCCAGCCGGCGCACCTCCTGCATCACCGGCGAGAACTTGGCCAAAGCCCCGGCCCGCAGATAGTCGCCGTAGGAGAACCCCCCCGGCAGCAGCACGGCCTGGAAGCCCTCCAGGTTTCTCTCGGTGTGCCAGACCAGCTCGGCCCTGAGCCCCACCTGCCCCAGGGCCCAGACCGCGTCCTGGTCGCAGTTGGAACCGGGAAACTGGACCACCGCCACCCTCATACCAGCGCCCGCACCCCCTCCACCACATAGACCTCCATCACCGGGTTGGCCAGGGCCTTCCCAATGGCCTCGGCCGCAGCCCGGGCCTCGGCCTCGTTCGGGGCCTCCAGCTCCATCTCCAGCACCCGGCCCACCCGTACGTTCCCCACCGGGTACCCAAGGCCCTGCAGCACCCCCTCCACCGCCCGGCCCTGGGGGTCGAGGATGCCTTCTTTGAGCTCAATCAGGAGGGTCAGGTGGTATCTCATACCGGCTTGGGCTCCTCCAGCACGCGCCGCAAAACCTCCTGGTAGGCCTCCTCCACCCCCCCCAGGTCGCGGCGGAAGCGGTCCTTGTCCATCCGCTCCCCCGTCCCCACCTCCCAAAGCCGCATGGTGTCGGGGGAAATCTCATCGGCCAGCACCAGGCGGCCTTCTGGGAGGCGGCCGAACTCGAGCTTGAAGTCCACAAGCTCGAGCCCCCGCCGGGCAAAATAATCCCCCAAAAGCGTATTCACCCGGAGCGCCAGCGCCCTGATATCCGCCAGCCCCTCCCTGTCTGCAAGCCCCAGGGCCAGCGCGGCCTCCTCACAGATTAGGGGGTCGCCCAGGGCGTCGTTCTTGTAGGAAAACTCCACCAGCGGAAAAGGCAAAACCCGCCCCTCCTCCACCCCGTAGCGCCGGGCAAAGCTGCCCGCCGCGCGGTTGCGCACAATCACCTCCAGCGGCACGATCTCCACCCGCCGCACCAACATCTCCCGCTCGGAGAGCTCCCGGACAAAGTGGGTGGGCACCCCGTGGGCCTCCAGATGGCGGAAGAGGGCGGCAGACACCTGGTTGTTGACCGCGCCCTTTCCCGCAATCTCCCCTCGCTTCTGGCCGTTGAAGGCGGTGGCCTCGTCCTTGAAGTAGACCCGCACGGTGCCCGCCTCGGCCCCGGGGTAGAGGATCTTGGCTTTTCCCTCGTAAAGCTTCTCCATTTTTACCAGTCTATCGCTAAAGCCCGAACCGGGCGTAGATGGCGTCCACATGGCGCAGGAAGTAGCCGGGGTCAAAGGCCCGGGCCAAGGCCTCACCCTTGAGGGGGCAGTGGGGGTCGGCCTCGAGCAGGGCCCGGAAGTCCAGCCCCTCGGCCCAGCTTTTGAGGGCGTTGCGCTGCACCACCTCATAGGCCTGGGCGCGTTCCAGGCCGCTCTCGATGAGCAGGTTCAGCACCCGCTGGGAGTAAACGAGGCCACGGGTGAGCTCGAGGTTCCTCCGAACGTTCTCCTCATAGACCGTAAGCCCCTCCAAAACCCGCCCCAAGCGGCGCAGCAGGTAGTGGGCCAGGGTGGTGGAGTCGGGCAGGACCACCCGCTCCACCGAGCTGTGCGAGATGTCCCGCTCGTGCCAGAGGGCCACGTTCTCCAACCCGGCTTGCAAGTTGCTCCTCAAAAGCCGGGCCAGCCCCGAGATGTTCTCCAGAGCCACCGGGTTCTTCTTGTGGGGCATGGAGGAGGAGCCGGTCTGCTTGTAGGCAAAGGGTTCCTGGGCCTCCAGGACCTCGGTGCGCTGCAGGTGGCGCAGCTCCACCGCGATGCGCTCGAGGTTGGCCCCCAGGATCGCCAGGGCGCTCAAAAGCTCGGCGTGCCGGTCCCGCGGCACCACCTGGGTAGAGACCTGTTCAACGGCAAAGCCCAGCCGCTCGGCCACGTACTGCTCCACCCCGGGCTCCACATGGGCGTAGTTGCCCACCGAGCCCGACAGCATGACCACCCGCAGCCCCCTCCGCGCCCGCTCCAACCGCTCAGCATCCCGCAGAAGCGCGGCGTAGAAGGAAAGAAAACGCAGGCCAAAGCTGGTGGGCTCGGCATGGACCCCATGGGTGCGCCCCACCGCGGGCAGGTGCTTGTAGCGCAGGGCCAAGCCCTTGAGGAGGTCCTGCACCTGCGCCAGCTCCCCTAGCACCAAGGCCAGCGCCTGGTCCAGCAAAAGGTTTTGCGCGGTATCCACCACGTCGCTGCTGGTGAGGCCCAAGTGCAGCCAGCGGGCCACCTCGGCCTGGCCCGTCCACTCCGTAAGGGCCCGGGTGAAGGCCACGATGTCGTGCCGGGTCTCGGCCTCGATGGCCTCCACCCGCGCCGCGAAGGCTTCGTCCAGGGGCTTCTCTTCCAAGGCGCGCCGCAGCTTTAGGGCCGTGCCCACCGGCACCTGGCCCAGCCGCTCCCAGGCCTCCAGGGCCAGCAGCTCTACCTGGGCCCAGGCCTGGTAGCGACGAACCTCGCTCCACAACGCCTGCATCTCTGGGGTTTGGTAGCGTGCAATCACCGGTTGGCACTCCTTGAAGCTAGCCCTGTTTTCCTTCCTGCCATACCGTCCCTCACACCAAACAACGCCCCAAGCCTACCACAGGCTGCTCCCAGGCGGGACCTTGAGCCACAGAAGCGGATAGTATGGGGCCATGATCCGCGCCGTCCTCTTCGATGTGGGCGATACCCTGATCCTGGGGCATCCCAAACTTTGGCTGTGGCCCCTTCTGGAGGCCCGGGGCCTGGCGGCGAAGGCCGACCCCACGCGCCTGCCCCAGGCCACCCGCGAGGCCTATGCCCACTACGCCCTGCACCACATGCAGGCCACCGATGAGGCCACCGCCTTGGCCTTCTGGCGCTCCTTTCACCGCAGAATCATGGAGGGGATAGGTCTGGGGGAGCACGCCGAAGCGGTGGCCGACTACCTGGCCCAGAACTGGCAGAACCCCCAGGTCTGGCCCGTGACCCCGGGGGCCAGGGAGGCGCTGGCCGAGCTCCGGGGGCTGGGCTTCAAACTCGGGGTGGTCTCCAACTGGGACTGGACCCTGCCGGGGGTTTTGCGCGCCACCGGTCTGGCAGAGTTTTTCGATTACATCGGGGTCTCGGCCCTGGAAGGGGTGGCCAAGCCGGACCCGAGGTTCTTCGCCATCGTGCTAGAAGCGCTGGGGGTAAGGCCTGCAGAGGCCGTTCACGTGGGCGACTCAAAGGATGACATCCAGGGCGCACGGGCCGCTGGGGTACACCCCCTGCTCTTTGACCCCTACCGGCGGAACCCCCACGCCATGGGCGAGCTGGCCCAGGTGGTGGCCTACGTTGCCAGGCGGGCCGGAATTGACGTCCCTACTCAAAACCCGAAAGACTGAGCCTATGAGCGTGCGCAAGGCCATCTGGGGCGAGAATTTCGAGGCCATCGAGGCCGCCCTCAGCGAAGCCGACCCCGACCTCTACGGCTACATCCGCGACTTCGTCTACGAAGAGGTGCTGGCCCGACCCGGGCTGGACCTCAAGACCCGCGAGCTTCTAGCCATCACCAGCCTGATCGCCCTGGGGGCCCCAAAGGAGATCGCCACCCACCTCGAAGGAGCCCTGCGCAACGGGGCCAGCGAGCAGGAGGTGCGGGAGACCATCATCCAGTCGGCCATCTTCGTGGGCTTTCCCCGCGCCCTGGCAGCCATGAAAACCTTCCAGGCCCTCCTGCGCAAGCGAAAGGAACCGAGGAGGGGTTAGACCCCCTCTGCCCTGTAGCCCTTCTCCCCCACGGCCAGGCGGGCCAGCGGGTTTTGGGGCTCGTGGGCAAAGCAGAGCAGGTAGCCCTCTGCAAGCCAGCGCTCGTAGAGGCGCCTGCGGGTCTCCAGCGTGGTCATGGGGTAGAGGTCGAAGGCGGGGATGTAGGGCAGGGGAACCTGGGCCCTGAGGGCCACCAGGTCGCCGGTGTAGGCCAGCCGCTGCCCTTCGGACTCGAGCTCCACCACCTGCATGCCCAGGGTGTGGCCAGGGGCCGGCAGCACCCGCAGCCCGGGCAGCAGCTCGGCCTGGCCCTCTACCAACTCGAGCCGCCCGGCCTCCAGCAGGGGCTCCACGTTCTCCGGGCGGTAGCTGGCCTGGCTGCGCTCGTGGGGGTGCAGGGCATCCTCGAGCTCCTGTTTTTGCACCACGTGGCGAGCTTTTGGGAAGGTAGGCACCAGCCGGCCCTCCTCCCAGCGGGTGTTGAGCCCGGCATGGTCGAAGTGGAGGTGGGTGTGAACCACCAGCGAGATGTCCCGGGGCTCCAGCCCCAAGAGGGCGAGCTGGTCCAGCAGGGGATGGCCCTCACCCAAACCGTAAAGGCGGCGGAACTTCTCGCCGGGTTTGCGGTCTATGCCGGTCTCAACCAGGATAAACTGTTTTCCTGCCCGCACCAGCAGGGGGTTGAGGCCCAGGCGGATGCGGTTCTGCTCGTCGGGCGGGGCCAGCTTCGCCCACAGGACCCTGGGCACAACCCCAAACATGGAACCGCCATCCAGCCACAGCTCGCCGTCGGAGAGGACCCAAATTTCAAAGGCCCCGAGCCTGCGGTAGAGAATCGGTCTCATCCAGGCGGATTATCTCAGGGGCATAGGGGGCCAGTCTACGCCGCATGACCTCAAGGGCCTCTGGGCTCTCGTCTACCAGCACAAAACCCCGGCCATGCCTGGCAGCCGCTTCGCCGGTGGTGCCTGAGCCGGCAAAAAAATCGAGCACCACCTCCCCGGGGTTGGAGTGCACCCGCACGATGCGTTCCAGGAGCTTGAGGGGCTTTTGCGTGGGGTAGCCGGTCTTCTCCCTGGAGGAGGTGGGCACGATGGTCATCCACCACACATCGGTGGGGGTCTTGCCCCGGGCCGCCTTTTCGGGCCCCGCCACCTTAGGGGTCAGGTAGGGGATGCGGTCGATGGCTTCGTAGTTGAAGGTGTACTCGCGGGGGTTTTTGGCGTACCAGAGGAGGGTATCGTGCTTGGCGGGCCAGCGCCTTTTGGAGCGCCCTCCGTAGTCGTAGGCCCAGATGATCTCGTTCATGAAGCTTCTGCGGCCAAAAATTTCGTCCAGCATCACCTTCACGTAGTGCACCTCGCGGTAGTCCAGATGCACGAAAAGCGAGCCTGTGGGGCTCAGAAGGCGGTAGGCCTCCAGAAGTCTGGGCCGCAGGAAGGCCAAAAAGTCCTCGAAACGGTCGGGAAAGGCGGGGGAAGCCAGCGGGGTGGTGGCGTAGCGCCTACCCCCAAAACCCACCCGCTCCCCTCGCTCGTCCAGGACCGCACGAATCCGATGGCGATGCTGGGTCTTTCCGGTGTTGAAGGGAGGGTCCAGGTAGATGAGGGGAAAGGAGGCCTCGGGCAGCGTGCGGAGGTAGTGCAGGCACTCGGCCAGGACAATCCGCCTCATCCCCATCCTCAGAGCGCAGCCTCGGGCCGCTCGAGCCACAGGCCTGCCCGCACCTCATCGAGCACCACCCCAAGCCTCCTCCCCTCCTCGTGGGCCCGGATCAGGGCGCTGGCCACCACCGCCCCATCGGCGGCCCGGGCGGCCTGCTGGGCGGTGGCTTGGTTGGAGATGCCAAAGCCGATGGCCACCGGGGCATCGGTCACCCGGCGGATGCGCTGCACCAGCTCGGGCAGCCCCTCGGGCAGCCGGTCGCGCGCCCCGGTCACCCCGGTCACCGAGACCGTGTACACAAAGCCGGTGCAGTAGGGGGCCACGGTCCGGATGCGGGCCTCGGTGGAGGTAGGGGCCAGCAGAAAGGTGGTCTCGAGGCCCATCCCCTGCGCCAGGGCCACCAGCTCGGGGTCCTGGTCAGGGGGCAGGTCGGGCAGAATCAACCCGTTGGCCCCGGCCTCCTTGAACATGCGGAAAAACCGCTCGGGGCCCACGGCCAGCACCGGGTTGATGTAGGTCATGAGGAAGAGGGGCATATCGGTGAGGGCCCGAATTTCCTGCACGAACCGGGCCACATCCGCTACACGAAGGCCCTGCTGCAGAGCCTGCTCGGAAGCCCGCTGAATAACTGGCCCGTCGCCCAGGGGGTCGGAGTAGGGCAGCCCGACCTCGAGCAAGTCCGCGTAGGGCAAGACCTGTTTGACCAGCTCGAGGTCGGCCCCCCGGCGCGGGTAGCCGGCCATCACATAGGGAATGAGGGCCGCGCGCCCCTCGGCTTTGGCCCTGGCAAAAGCTTCGCGGGTGGTCATGAGCGCCCTCCCAGCACGAGCCCCTCGGCCCTTGACCCCTGGCCCTCGTCCATGAGGCGCATCACCTCCGCCACGTCCTTGTCGCCCCGGCCCGAGAGGTTGATCACAATCACCTGCTCGGGCTCCATCTCCGGGGCCAGCTTGGCCGCGTAGGCGATGGCATGGGCCGACTCCAGGGCCGGGATAATCCCCTCCAAACGACACAGAAGCTGAAAGCCCTCCAGGGCCTCCTCGTCGGTGATGCCCACGTACTCGGCTATTCCCTGCTCGGCGAAGTAGCTGTGCTCGGGGCCCACCCCAGGGTAGTCCAGGCCCGCCGAGACCGAGTGCGCGGGCTGAATCTGGCCGTCGTCGTCGTAGAGCAAAAACATCTTGGCCCCGTGCAGCACCCCCTTGCGCCCGGCCCCGATGGACAGGGCGTGCAGCCCCGAAGCCGCCCCGTGGCCCGCAGCTTCTACCCCAATCAGGCGGGGACGGGGCTCTTGGTAGGCAAAGGGCGCAAACACCCCGATGGCGTTGGAGCCCCCGCCCACACAGGCAATCACCACATCGGGGCTCTCGCGCCCCTCCTTTTCCCGGAGCTGGGCCTTGATTTCCTCCCCCACGATGCTCTGGAAGTCGCGGGCCATCATGGGATAGGGGTGCGGCCCCACCACCGAGCCGATGATGTAGAAGCTATCCCGCACGTTGGTCACCCAGTCGCGGATGGCCTCGTTGGTAGCATCCTTTAGGGTCTTGGTGCCGCTTTCCACCGGGCGCACCTCGGCCCCCAGCAGCTTCATGCGAAACACGTTCAAAGCCTGCCGCCGCACGTCCTCGGCCCCCTGGTAGACCACGCACTCCAGGCCCATCAGGGCGGCCACGGTGGCCACCGAGACCCCATGCTGGCCGGCCCCGGTCTCGGCAATCACCCGCTTCTTGCCCATGCGCTTGCACAAAAGGGCCTGGCCCAGGGTGTTGTTGATCTTGTGGGCCCCGGTGTGGTTCAGGTCCTCGCGCTTCAGGTAGATCTTGGCCCCGCCCAGGTGCCGGGTGAGGTTCTCGGCCAGGTACAAGGGCGAGGGGCGGCCCACGTACTCGCGCAGGTAGTACTCATACTCGGCCAGAAAATCGGGGTCGTTCTTGAAGTGCAAGTAGGCCTCGGTGAGCTCCTCCAGGGCCGGCATCAGGGTCTCGGGCACATAGCGCCCGCCAAATTCGCCATAGCGGCCCTTTGCGTCGGGCAGGGGGTAGCTGGGTAGCTGCATGGGCACCTCCAAAAGAAAAACTCGAGGTCCAGACCTCGAGAAAAGCCCGGCTGCACGACACCGGGCCTAGCCGCGCCACCAACGCTGGTGGCGCCTTTTGTAGCTCCGCGGGGTGCGGGGCCGCATGGCTGGAGCGTAGCAAGTCCGCCGGCAGTTCGTCAAGCCTTAGTCGGGCCGGTGCAGGTGCGCGGCCAGCCGCTGGGCGATGGCGGGAGGAATCCGCGTAGCCCTGCCCTGGCGGTCCTGGCAGAGGTGGCGGGTGAACCCCTCGGCCAAAAGCACCTCCCCCCGCCATACCCTGTACTGGTAGCGCAGGGCCCGCGAGGAAAGCTCGGCCAGCCAGACCTCCACCTCGACCACCTCGCCGAAGCGGGCCGGCTGGCGGTAGGTGAGGCCCAGCTCCACCACCGCGAAGGCCAGGCCCTGGGCCTCCACCTCGGGGTAGGGCAGGCCGATGCGCACAAGCCACTCCACCCGTGCAGCCTCGAGCCAAACCACGTAGCTGCTGTGGTGCACCACGCCCATAGCATCGGTCTCGGCGTAGCGCACCGCGAGTGAAAGCCGGGCGGTCATGGGCTGCGGTCGAGCCGCTCCACCAGGCCCACCAGGCGGCTTGAGACGGCCTCGATGACCCCTTCTGGTCCTTCCACCATCACCCGCACCAGGGGCTCGGTGCCCGAGGGCCGCACGTTCACCCGGCCCTGGCCCTCCAGCGCCTGCTCGGCCTCCTTTATGGCCTGGTGCAGCTCGGGGTGCTGCATAATCCGTTCCTTGTCCTTTACCCGCACGTTCTTGAGCTGCTGGGGGTACATGGGCAGGGCCTCGTACCACTCCGAGAGATCGCGGCCAGAGGCCCGCATGGCCGAGAGGGTGAGGATGGCGGTGAGCAGGCCATCGCCGGTGGGGGCATGGTCCAGGAAGATGATGTGCCCGCTCTGTTCCCCGCCTAGGGTAAGGCCGGAAGCCTTCAGCTTTTCGTAGACGTAGCGGTCGCCCACCGCGGTGCGGTAGAAGTTGATGCCTGCTTCACGCAGCTTGACCTCGAGGCCCATATTGCTCATCAGGGTGCCCACCACCCCAGGCTCGCGCCGGGTGAGGGCGTTCAGGTAGAGCACGTGGTCGCCGTGGAACTCCCGGCCCTTGCGGTCCACCAGAATCGCCCGGTCGCCATCCCCGTCGAAGGCCACCCCCAGGTCGAAGCCCATCTCCACCACCTGGTTGCGCAGGAAAGCGGTGTGGGTGGAGCCGCAATTCTTGTTGATGTTCCGCCCATCAGGGGTGTTGAACATGACGAAGACCTCGGCCCCAAGCCGCTGGAACAGCCGGGGGGCCAGGCGGTAGGTGGCCCCGTTGGCGGTATCCAACACGATGCGCAGGCCCTCGAGGCTGCTGCCCTTGGCCAGGAGGAAGTCCAGGTACATCCGCTCGGCCTCGCGAAAGTCGCTCACCGAGCCGATGCCGTCGGTGGGGAAGTCTCGCTCCAAAAGGGCCTCTATCTCGGCCTCGGCCTCGTCGGGCAGCTTGTGGCCCTGGTGGCTGAAGAACTTGATGCCGTTGTCCTGATAGGGGTTGTGGCTGGCCGAGATCATCACCCCCGCCGTGGCCCCTAGGCGCTGGGTCAGGTAGGCCACCCCCGGGGTGGGCAGCACCCCCAGGTGCTCTACCCGCACCCCCTGCGACATCAGGCCGGCGGCCAAAGCCGCCTCCAATAGGTCGCAGGAAAGACGGGTGTCCTTGCCCAAGAGCACCACCGGGCGGGGGGTCTGGGCCCTGAAGTAGGCCCCCGCGGCCTGGCCCAGCCTAAGCACAAAGGCCGGGGTCAGCGGAGGCTCCCCGGCCACCCCCCGCACCCCATCGGTTCCGAAGTAGCGGCGTCCCATCCGCCACAGTTTATACCAGGTGAAGGCTCGCCCTGGCCTGGGGAAAAGGTGGGGCGCCTCCTTGTGGGAAAGGTTCTAAGTTTGGCAGGCTTGTGGTATGAAAAAAGCCTTGATTTTCGCCCTTCTGGGAGGCATAGCCTTCGCCCAACCCGGCACCTCGCCCTTTGTGGACGTCCCCCCCTGCCACTGGGCCCGGGAAGCCATCGAGGCCATCGCCCGGCCCGACCCCAACGCCCGGCCCCAGCCCTCGGCCCTTCTAGCCGAAAACGCCCTGCGCCAGGTCTTCGAGGGGCTGAGGTGCAACGACCCCCTCTGGAGCCAGCGCTTCCTGCAGGACCCCAGCCCGGCTTTTGGCCGCGCCGAGGCCCGGCTGCGCGGGTTCGAGCTCAACGTGCGGGAAACCCGCATCGCCGGCGAGCGGGCCACCCTGCGCTTTGACCTGACCGCGGTACTGGCCGAGGGCAGCCTGCGCCGCAGCGGCACGGCCCAGCTTGTCTTCACCCCTGCTGGCTGGAGGGTGGTCTATTCGAGCCTGGTGGACCTGGGGCTGCCCCTTTTCCCCCAGTAGCCCAGCTACTGCGCCGGCTTGAAGAAATCGGCCTCGCCGAGAACGGGGTTGATCTCCACCTCCAGCACCTCGCCCCGGGCGGCCAGCACCCCCCCCACGTAGTTCTCCCAGCGCTGCGGCAGGCGGACGCCCTGGACCACCTGGTAGTTGGAGAAAAAGGTGATGCTCTCCCCCACCCCCGGTATCTGCAAACGCTCACCCACCAGCAGCCCCTCAGGGTTGAGCAGGTAGGTGCTCTCCCAGCCCTGGGTGCTGACCACGAGCAGCCGCCCCCGCCGGTCGCGCAGCGCCCCCTCGGCCAGCCGGGCCCGCTCCCGCCCCTCCTTGCCGTACTTGAGCCCGAGCCAGCCGGTATAGAGGCTCGAGCGCAGAATCTCCCGCTCCCTTGGGGGCAAAGGCCTGAGCGAGGTCTCGCGGCTCCAGAAGAAGCTCTCGCGCGGGCTGTACTGCTGGAGGGCCAGGGGGATGGGACGGGGCTGGCTCAGGCTTTCCGGGTCGTAGATCTCAAGCCGCACCCGGTTGTTGACAAAATCCACCAGCAGAAGGGTCACGATGCGGCTTTCCTCCTTGCCGTCGGGGGTGTAGTAGATGTGGGTGGTAACCTCCCGGTAGGTCTTGAGGTTGGCCAGGGCCGCCCCACCCAAGGCCCCCCGGGCTCGCTCGAGCCACTGCGCTGCCTCGGAGGAGACCTGGGCCAGGGCCATCCCCAGCCCCAGCGCGAACAGAAAGACACCCACCCTCATACCCTGCACCATAGCATACCCGGGTGAAGCCGCGGTGTAGGGAGGATTGCTCTGGCCGCTCGTGCAGAGCAGGCGGTATTGGGGTAGATTCTTGCCGTGGACTTCGCCGGACTGCTAGAACGCCTGGGGCTCGAGGCCCTCTTCGTCTCCAACCCCCACAACGTCCGCTACCTCTCGGGCTTCGTGGAGGGCAAGGACGCCAAGCTGGTCATCACCCGGGAAGGCCCCACCCTCATCACCGACGGGCGCTACCTGGTGGAGGCCCAGCAGCAGCCCTTCCCCTACCGCATCCTCCAGCGCCGCAACGAGCTGAACCGGATTTTGGCCGAGTTCTTCCAAGGGCGGGTGGGCTTCGAGGCCGAGCACCTGAGCGTGGCCCAGCTCGAGGCCTTCCAGAAAGACTTCCCCCAGGTCACCTTCGTACCCACCCGGGGGGTCTTCGAGGGGCTGCGCCAACAGAAGAGCCCCGAGGAAATCGCCCGCATCCGCCGGGCCGCGGCCCTGGCCGACCAGGGCTTCCGGCACATCCTCCCCTACCTGAAGCCCGGCGTGCGGGAGCTGGACATTGCCTTGGAGCTGGAATTCTTCCTGCGCAAGGCGGGCTCCGAGGGCATGGCCTTCAGCCCCACCGTGGCCTCGGGCGAGCGCGGGGCCCAGCCCCACGGGGGGGCCAGCGCGAAGACAATCTGCCCGGGGGAGCTGGTCACGCTGGACTTCGGCTGCGTGGTGGAGGGGTACTGCTCCGACATGACCCGCACAGTGGCTGTAGGCCGGGTCTCCGAGGAGCTTCGCTCGCTCTACCAGGCGGTGCTGGAGGCCCAGACCCTGGCTTTGGAGGCGGTGGCGCCGGGCCGGCGGGGGGCCGAGCTCGACGCGCTGGCCCGCCAGCACCTGGAACAGAAGGGGTACGGCCCCTACTTTACCCACAGCCTGGGCCACGGGGTGGGCCTTTACGTGCACGAAGGCCCCAGCCTGAGCCAGGTCTCCGAGGACGTGCTGGCCCCCCACCAGGTCGTCACCATCGAGCCGGGGGTCTACATCCAGGGCCTGGGCGGCTGCCGCATCGAGGACCTGGTGCTGGTCACCGCCACGGGGCACGAGGTGCTTTCGCAAAGCCCCAAGGAGCTCATCGAGCTATGAGGCGAAGCCTGGCGCTTCTGGTCCTGGGGGGGCTGGCGCTGGCCCAGGGCTATGTGGTACAGCCCGGGGACACCCTGGAGCGCATCGCCCGGCTCTTTCAGGTGCCCGTAGCCGAGCTGATGCTGGCCAACGGTCTCATCGAGGACCCGCTGCCGGTGGGGCTCGAGCTCAACATCCCCCCCTCGGACTGGAACCCCATGCACATAGAGGCCCTCCCCCTGCTCGAACCGCTGCCCTGGGTATTCCTGCCCCTCCCCCCAGCCCCCCAGGAGGCCCGGGTACGGGCAGTCCAGGAGGGGCTGGCCTCGTGGTACGGGGCCCGCTTCCACGGACGGCGCACCGCCAGCGGGGAGCGCTTCAACAAGTTCCACCTTACCGCCGCCCACCGCAGCCTGCCCTTCGGCACCCGGGTGCGGGTGGTCAACCCCCGCAACGGCCAGAGCGTGGTGGTGCGCATCAACGACCGGGGGCCCCACATCCAGGGCCGAATCATCGACCTTTCCTACGCCGCTGCGTTGCAGCTCGGCCTGGTGCGCCAGGGGGTCTTCCGGGTGCGGCTTGAGATTTTGCCCTGACCATGCGCTACGGACTGCACCTCTCCATCGCTGGCAAGCAGGGCGTGGCCGGAGCGGCCCGGGAAGCTGCTCTCCTGGGCCTCACCGCCCTGCAAATCTTCGCCAAAAGCCCCAGGAGCTGGAAGACCCGCCCCCTCCGCCCCGGCGAGGTGGAGGGCTTCCGCGCCTGGAAGGAGAACCTGGGCGGCCTGCCCACGGTCGTCCATGCTTCGTACCTGGTCAACCTGGCCGCCAAGGGCGAGCTGGGGGAGAAAAGCGTCTTCAGCCTGGCCGACGACCTGGTCAAGGCCCAGGCCCTGGGGGCCGAGTACGTGGTGGTGCACCCCGGCTCGGGCGAGCCGGCCCAGGCCCGCGAGAACGCCCTGAAGGCGCTGGCCCTAGCAGGAGCAAAAGGCCCCCAGCTGCTTCTTGAGAATACCGCCGGGGGAGGCGAGAAGCTGGGGGCCCGGCCGGGCGAGCTGGCTGAGCTCATCGAGGGCACCCCCATGGGGGTCTGCTTCGACACCTGCCACGCCTTCGCCGCCGGCTACGACCCGCTGGAGGCCCTGGACGAGCTGGAACGCCGGGTGGGGCTGGAGCGGGTGCCGGTGGTGCACCTCAACGACTCCGTGGGGGCCAAGGGGGCGCAGGTGGACCACCACGCCAACCTGCTTCAGGGCCAGATGGGACCCCGCTTGAAGGCGGTCTTCCTCGAGCCCCGCCTGCGGGAAAAGGTCTTCATCCTGGAGACCCCCCGCAGCCCCCAGGAGGATGCCCACAACCTGCGGGTGCTGCGGGAGTGGCTCGGCTAGCGCGACTTCACCTCGGCCCAGACCCGGTTGAAGATCTCGCCCTCCTCACCCAAATCGGCCAGGAACTCCAGCCGCTGCCGCGTCTCCTCTGGGGGGTAGATGAGGGGGTTGTCCTTCTCCTCGATCTGGTCCATGGCCGCCGCCACCGGGGTGGCGTAACCGATGGCATTGGAGATTTTGGCGGCGATATCAGGCTCCAGCAGGAAATTGATGAACTTATAGGCCAGCTCGTGCTGGGGACTCTTCCTGAGCACCACCAAAGCATCGGCCCACAGGGTAGCCCCCTCTTTGGGAATCACGTACTTGAGCCTGGGGTTCTCCGCCTGGGCGGCCAGGATGTCCCCCGAGTAGGCGATGCCCACCGCGATGTCCCCGGCAATCAGCCGGTCGCGGATGCTGGTTCCCCCCGCAAAGCCCTGCGAGCGCCGTTTGGTCTCGAGCAAAAGCGCCTGAACCTCGGCCAGCCTGGCCGGGTCGGTGGTGTTGACCGAAAGCCCCTTGTACTTCAAGGCCGCCCCTATCGTCTCCCGCATCTCGTCCAGCAGCAAGAAACTCCCCACCTGCTGGGCAGGGTCGAAGATCACCGCCCAGCTCTCCACCGGCCCCCGCACCAGGTCCTCCCGGTAGGCCAGGCCGGTGGTGCCCCACTGGTAGGCCACGCTGTAGCGGCCGCCGGGGTCGTAGGCCGGGTCGGCGAACTGGGGGGCCAGGTTCTTCAGGTTGGGCAGCTTGGCCTTGTCCAGCTCCTGCAGGATGCCCGCCCTGGCCAGGGTACCCACCGTGTAGTCTGGGGTGATAAGCACATCGTACTCCCGGTCACCCCCAGCCTGGAGCTTGGACTGCATGGCCTCGGGGGAGTCGTAGGTGTCCTCCACCACCCGCACCCCCTCCCGCTTCTCGAACTCCTGCAGCACCTCCTTGGGCATGTAGTCCGACCAGTTGAGGAGGCGCAGCTCCTTCCTCTCCTGCCCACAGCCAGCTAAAAAAACCAAGACAAACGGCAACCACCAGAGCTTTCTCACCCTAACCTCCTAGCGTTTCTTCCAGAAGAGCACCCCAAGCAGAATGACCAGAATAGTAGCCCCCACCATCAGGGTGGACAGGGCGTGGATCTCAGGGCGTATGCCGAGCTTGACCGAGGAGTAGATGTACAAAGGCAGCGTGGTCGAACCCGGCCCGGCGGTAAAGAAGGTGATCACGAAGTCGTCGAGGGAGAGGCTGAAGGCCAGGAGGGCCCCCGCCACCACCCCAGGTAGGATAAGCGGAAGGGTCACCTCGCGGAAGGTCTGCCAGGGGGTGGCCCCCAGGTCCTTGGCGGCCTCCTCCAAAGCAGGGTCCAGGAGCATCAACCGGGCCCGCACCACCAGGGTCACGTAGGCAATCTGAAAGCTGATGTGGCCCAAGATAATGGTAAACAGCGAGAGCCTGGGCCAGCCCACCAGGTCCCGCACCACGTCGAAAAGCAGCAAAAGCGAGATGCCCATCACCACGTCCGGCACCACCACCGGCACGTATAGAAGGTAGCGCAGCGCGGTTTTGAGCCGGAACTCATAGCGCACCAGCCCAATGGCCAGCAAGGTGCCCAGCACGGTGGAGACCAGGGTGGAGACCACGGCCACGATGAGGGTGTTGGTCAGGTACTCCAGGATGCGCTCGTTGGCGAAAAGCCGCGCGTACCAGTCCAGGGTAAAACCGGTAAAGCGCACCCCAAAGCGGCTTTGGTTGAAGGAAAGGGCCACGATGACCAGGATGGGCAGGTACAAAAACAAAAAGACCAGCCCCGCGTAAAGCCCGAGCAGCCGCCTCATACCAGCCTATCCAAACCCCGCTCACCCTGGGTGCGGGCGTAGAGCCAAAGCCCCAGCAGAACCAGGGCCATCAGGACCATGCTCACCGCGCTGCCAAAGGCCCAGTTTTGGGCCGAGCCGAACTGGAGCTGAATCAGATTGCCCACCAGCGTCACCTTGCCCCCCCCTAGCAGGTCGGCAATCACGAAGGTGCCCACAGCCGGAATGAAGACCAGGAGGAATCCGGCAAAAAGCCCGGGGACGGTCTGGGGAAAGATGGCCTCGAGGAAAGCCCGCACCGGACGGGCCCCCAGGTCATAAGCGGCCTCCCGCAGGCTCCAGTCAATCCGCTCCACCGCCGCATATAGCGGCAGCACGAAAAAGGGCAGGTAGGTGTAAACCGTGGCCACGTACACCGCCAGCATCGAGGGCAAAAGCTCGGCAGGGGGCAGGCCAAAGGCGGTAATGAAGGCGTTCAGCAGACCCTCTTTCTGAAAAATCACAATCCAGGCATAGACCCGGATGAGGAAGTTGGTGAAAAAGGGAATCACCACCAGGAGTAGAAGCACCTCTTTGTAGCGGCTTTGGGCGATGTAGAAGGCCAGGGGATACCCCAGGACCATCACGAAGAGGGTGGACCAAAAACCAATCCACAGGCTCCGCCCGATAATCTCGGCGAAAAGCGGGTCAGAGAAGAAGCGCACGTAGTTGTGGAGCCCCAACGGCGGCACCGGCTGGCCCAGGCTGCCCCGGCTCATCAGCGAGACCCCCAGCACGATGAGGGTGGGCACCAGCACGAAAACCACCAGCCAGAAGGCCCCAGGCCCCACCGTGAGCAAGACCTGGCGCAGGCGCTGAGCGGGCGTCGCGGCCTCACGCATCGAGGCCCTCCTCTATGACCACCAGCTTTTCTGGGGTCAGGGCCACCCAGACCTCCTCGTCGTAATCGAACTCCTCGTGGCCCGGCTCCTGGATATCGTGGTTCAGGGTCTCGCACATGATCCGCTGGCCGTCGGCCAGAAGGATGTAGAGGTTCTCCGAACCGGTGTAGATGATGTCGTCCACCTTGGCCCTGAACACGTTGGGCAGGTTGGGGCGTTCGCGGAAGAGGCGGACTTTTTCCGGGCGGATGGAAAGCAGCACCTCCTGGCCCGGGGTTAGGGCATCCTCATCGTCCAACACAAACTCCCCTAAAGAGGTCTGCACCCGCCGAGGCTCTATGGCTTTGGCCGGGATCAGGTTGGAATCGCCGATAAAACGGGCCACAAAGGCCGTCCGGGGGAGCTCGTAAATCTCCTCGGTGGGGCCAAGCTGCTCGATGCGGCCCTTGTTCATCACCGCGATGCGGTCGGACATGACCAGCGCTTCCTCCTGGTCGTGGGTCACGAAAATGAAGGTGATGCCCAGCTCTTCCTGCAGGTTCATCAGCTCCACCCGCAGCTCCTGGCGCAGCTTTAGGTCGAGGGCCGATAGGGGTTCGTCCAGAAGCAGCACCTCCGGCTCGTTGACCAGGGCTCGAGCCAGGGCCACCCGCTGGCGCTGGCCCCCGGACATCTGGTCGGGGCGGCGCTTTTCGTAACCGGTGAGGTTGACCAGCTCCAAGGCCCACCCCACCCGCCGGGCGATTTCGTCCCTGGGCAGCCTCTTCATGCGCAGCCCGAAGGCGATGTTCTGTTCCACGGTCATGTGGGGAAAAAGGGCGTAGTTCTGGAAGACTGTGTTGACCGGACGAAGATAGGGGGGCACCCTGGTCATGTCCTCCCCGCCGATGATGATCTGCCCCGCATCCGGGGTGTCGAAGCCCGCAATCATGCGCAAAAGCGTGGTCTTGCCGCAACCAGAAGGCCCTAAAAGGCTGAAAAACTCCCCATCGCGCACCTCTAGGCTGACGTTGTCCACCGCCTTGACCTCGCCAAAGCGCTTGGTCACGCCCACAAGCCGCAACGCAAAGCTATCCCCCAGCTTGCGCTCCCGCCTCCGGCGAAACAGCGTCTCCACAGGGCCAAGTCTACGGGCTACCCCCGCGGGGGGCAACCTTAGCCCCCCCCTTGACGAAGTTCTTAGGGCTCGCTAGTATCTTTTTTGCCTGGTTTGGCCCTGAGCCGGGATGGCGGAATTGGTAGACGCGCATGATTCAGGGTCATGTGCCCGCAAGGGTGTGCAGGTTCAAGTCCTGTTCCCGGCACCAACCCCCCTTTAGGGGGGTTTTCTGTTTGGCCTGCCCCGCTTTACCCTTCCACCTAAGGGTGCTATTCTTAAGGGGATAGCTCCCAAGACACCTGGGGGGTGGGTCGCAAGCCCACCCCCCTCGCTTGGGGGAGGAGGTGAAGTGTGGAGCCGGAAAACCCCCAAAGGGGGCCAAGCTTGCCGCAAGGGCTCGAAGAGATGGCCCAGAAAGCCCTGGCCCCGCTCGGCTACGACGTGCTGGAAGCGGGGCTTCGGACAGCAGGGCGCTCCAAAGTCTTCCTCGTGCGCATTGAGCGCCGGGACGAAGCACCCGTGAGCGTAGGGGACCTCGAGCGGGCCAGCCAGGCCCTTTCGAGCCTCCTCGACCAGCACGACCCCATCCAGGGGCGATACCTGCTCCAGGTGGAGTCCCCCGGCCCCGAGCGGCCCCTTTTGACCGCCCGCCACTTTGAGCGCTTCATGGGCCTGAGGGTCCGGGTGCGAACCCCTGAGGGGCCCTTCACCGCCCGGATTAAGGGGGTAGCAGGGGATGAAGTGGAGCTCGAGCTGGAAAACCGGGAGATCCGCAAGCTGCGGCTCAACAGCTTCAAAGCCAACCTAGCTGAATGGCCGGAGCGGCCCAGATAAAAGGAGGAAGCCCGTGAAAAAGGAATTCATAGACGCCCTAGCCCAGGTCGCCCACGAGCGCGGGGTCACCGCCGAAGAGCTCATCGCCAACTTCGAGGAGGCCCTGAGGCTGGCCTACCTGCGGCAGAAGGGGTTCCGCACCAAGGACGTGGAGGAGGAGGGCAAGGGACCTCTGGTAGAGGTCCACCTAGACCCGCAGCAGGGCAGCCTGGAGGTGCTCGAAATCAAGCGGGTGGTGGAGAAGGTCCAGGACCCCGACAAGGAGATCGACCTGGCCACGGCCCGGCAGTACGACCCCGAGGTCGCGGTGGGCGAGGAGATGGAGTTCCCCATAGACCCGAAGGAGTTCAGCCTCATCGCCCTGCAAATCGCCAAACAGGTGCTCACCCAGCGCCTCAAGGAGGCCGAGCGCACCCGGGTCTACAACGAGTACAAGGACAAGGAAGGCGAGGTGCTCACCGGCACCGTGGCCCGGGTGGACAACCGCGGCAACGTCTACGTGGAGCTCGGGCGGGGCGAGGCCCTGATGCCCCCCAAGGAGCAGATCCCCACCGAGCGCTACCACCCTGGCCAGCGCATCAAGGTCTACCTCAAGCAGGTCCAGCGCTCCTCCAAAGGCCCCAGCCTGGTGGTCTCCCGCGCCCACGAGGAACTCCTGCGCTACCTGCTGCGACAGGAGGTGCCCGAGATTGCCGAGGGCATCGTGGAGGTCAAGGCCATCGCGCGCGAACCGGGCAGCCGCAGCAAGGTAGCGGTGATGAGCCACAACCCCAACGTGGACCCCATCGGGGCCTGCATCGGCCACAAGGGTCAGCGCATCCAGTCGGTCTCGGCAGAGCTGGGACGCGAGCGGGTGGACATCATCCAGTGGAGCTCCAGCCCCAAAGAGTTCATCCGCAACGCCCTCTCGCCGGCCACGGTGGGCGAGATTACCCTGGAGACCGGGGAGGACGGCAAGGCCCGGGCCCGGGTGGTGGTGGCCAAGGACCAGCACTCCTTGGCCATCGGCAAGGCGGGGCAGAACGTCCGCCTAGCCTCCAGGCTCACCGGCTACGAGATTGACTTTGAGGAGGCCGAGGAAATCACCGACCTCGATGCGGCCTTCCTCAAAGCAGCCGAGAAGGAGGAGGCCCTCAGGGTCTCGCAGGACGCCAAGAACCGCTTCGAGAGCCTGTTCAAGGACAGCGAGTAAAGCAGCCCGATGCCTGCCTCCAAGCACATCCCCTTCCGCCAGTGCGTGGCCTGCCGTGCGCGCAGGCCCAAACGCGAGCTGCTGCGAATCGTGCTGACCCAGGCAGGCCCGGTGATAGACCCCACGGGACGCAGGCCGGGCCGGGGGGCCTATGTCTGTCCCGACAGACCCGAGTGCTGGGCAGAAAAGAAGCTGCGCCGACTGGCTGGGGCCAGGGCTGCCGAGCTTTCCCTGGCCTTACAGGCCCTGCTCAAAGACCTGGCCAACCCAGACCACTCCAAAGGAGGTGCACATGGCCAAGATCCGAATCTATCAGCTCGCCAAAGAGCTGGGGATGAACAACGAGGAGCTACTTAAGCTCCTGGACGAGATGGGCGTGACCTACAAGTCGCACGCCAGCACGCTAGAGGAAGACACCGCCCAAGCCGTCAAGGAACTCATCGGCGAACAGCGTGTGGCCGAGGCGGCCCGCCGGGCTGAGGAGGCCCGCAAAGCCATCCCCCGCCGCCCACCGGTGGTGGTGATTATGGGCCACGTGGACCACGGTAAGACCAGCCTGCTGGACTACCTGCGCAAAAGCCGCATCGCCGAGAAGGAGGCTGGCGGCATCACCCAGCACGTGGGGGCCTTTGAGGTCAAAACCGAAGGCGGCACGGTGGTCTTCATCGACACCCCGGGCCACGAGGCCTTCACCACCATCCGCCAGCGCGGGGCCAAGGTGGCCGATATTGCGGTAATTGTGATTGCCGCGACGGAAGGGGTTATGCCCCAGACCAAAGAGGCCATCGCCCACGCCAAAGCCGCAGGGGCCAAGATCATCTACGCTGCCAACAAGATGGACCTGCCCGGGGCCGACCTCAACCGGGTTTATCAGGACCTGATGCAGCTGGGTATCGTCCCGGTGGCCTATGGGGGGGACGCCGAGGTGCTGCCGATATCGGCCAAAACCGGCCAGGGCGTCCCCGAGCTTTTGGAGACCATCTTGCTCATGGCCGAGCTGGAGGACCTGCGGGCCGACCCCAAGGCCGAGGCCCAGGGGGTGATCCTGGAGTCGCGCATGGACAAGCAGGCTGGGGTACTGGTGAGCCTGCTGGTGCAGCAGGGCACCCTGCGGGTGGGTGACTATGTGGTGGCGGGGGAGCACTGGGGCAAGATCCGGGCCATGTCGGATGCCGACGGCAAGCGGCGGAACGAGGCCGGCCCCGGCAGCGCGGTGCAGGTGCTGGGCTTTTCCGAGCTGCCCACCGCTGGGGAGACCTTTACCTGGGTACCCGACCAGGTAGCGGCCAAGGAGATCACCGAGGAGCGGGTAGAGGAGCGCCAGGCCAGACGCCAGGCTGAGACCAGCCGGGTGCGCAACCTAGCCGACCTGATGCGGCGAATGCGCGAGGATGAACGGGAAATCAACCTGATTCTCCGGGCCGACACCCAAGGCTCCCTGGAGGCCATCCAGAACATCCTGGCCAAGGAGTCAAACGAGAAGGTGCGCATAAACATCCTGCTGGCCGCGGTGGGGGCCCCCAGCGAATCGGACGTGCTGCTGGCCTCTACTGCGGAGGGGGCCATCCTCTCTTTCAACGTGAATCCCAGCGGCTCGGTGCGGAAGATGGCCGAGCAAAAGGGGGTACCCCTGCAAAGCTTCCGCATCATCTACGAGCTCATCGACGAGATTCGCCGGATGGTCAAGGGGCAACAGGAGCCGGTCTTCAAGGAAGAGGTTCTGGGTACGGCCGAGGTGCGGGCCATCTTCCGGCTCTCCCGGGGAACCGTGGCGGGGTGCATGGTAACTTCGGGGAAGATCACCCGCAGCGCGGACATCCGGGTGCTGCGCAAGGGCAAGGAAATCTGGCGCGGCAAGATCGAGAGCCTGAAGCGCCTCAAGGACGATGTGCGCGAGGTGAGCCAGGGGTTCGAGTGCGGGGTGATGCTCGAGGGCTTCGCCGACTTCCAGGAAGGGGATATCCTGGAGGCGAGCCAGCAGGTTGAGGTCACGGCGGGGTAGGGGATGTCTTTGCGCGGGCTGGCCCTGGCTGCCCTGGCCCTTTTAGCCTTGGGCCCGGGGCTTTGGGGGTTTGCGCGAAAAGCCAGCCCCGGCGAAGCGGGCCTGAGCCCGGTCTCCCTGCCCCAGCCGGTGCTCGAGGCCAAACCCAAGCCAGCCCAGCAGGGCGCCCCCGCCCCGCTGGGCGGCCTCCTCGCCCCACCGCCGGCCCAACGGCCCTCCCCAAAGCTCCAAAGCAGCCCGCCCACCCTGCCTGCCCGGCCCCTGTACCTCCTATACCGGCGATTGCAAACCGACGGGGGCTAGGGGCAAGGCCTTCCCAAGCCGGCCTTTAGACCCAAGCCCTCCTTGCTGAATCAGGTACGCATATGAACCGCCGTTGGAAAGCCATCTTCCTCATCGCCCTTTTTCTAGCCGCCCTGGTGGGCCTCTTCCGCCCCTGGGAGCCGCGCAACCCCCAAAACGCCCTTCTGCCCCGGGATGGGCTGATCCGCCTGGGGCTCGACCTGCAGGGGGGGCTGCGCATTACCCTGCAGGCCGTGGGCCAGAGCGCCGATGCCCAGACCGCCCGCAGCGAGATAGAGGTAGCCCGCACGGTCATCGAGAACCGGGTCAACGCCATCGGGGTGGCCGAGCCTTTGGTGCAGATCCAGGGCAGCGACCGCATCATCGTAGAGCTGCCCGGCCTGAGGCAGGACCAGCAACAACGGGCCCTGGACCTGATCGGACAAACTGCGCGGCTCGAGTTCCGCATCGTGAACCCCGGGGCCAGCGGCCTCACCGTGGCCCAGATTAACGAACAACTGCGCAACTCGGGGCTTACAGGCTCAGCCCTGGCCGAGCGCCGGGCCGAACTGGAGAAGAACCTCTACAAGCTGGAAGACCTGGGCCCCCCCCTTCTTACCGGCACCGACCTGCGCACCGCCAGCGCCACCTTTGACCAGTTTGGCCGTCCGCAGGTCTCCATGGAGTTCACCCCCGAAGGGGCCAAGAAGTTCGAGGAGGTCACCCGGGCCAACGTAAACCGCCAGCTTGCGGTGGTGCTGGACGGCAAGGTCTACACCGCCCCGGTCATCCGCACCGCCATCGCCGGAGGCCAGGCGGTCATCGAGGGCCTGGGCAGCGTGCAGGAGGCCTCGGATATCGCGCTGGTGCTCCGCTCGGGCTCGCTGCCGGTGAAGCTCGAGGTCGCCGAAACCCGCGCCATCGGCCCCACCCTGGGCCAGGACGCCATCAGCGCCGGCATCCGGGCGGGGGCCATCGGGGCTGTGCTGCTCTTTGTGCTCCTCTTCGCTTACTACGGCTTCTGGATGGGGCTGGTGGCCGCCCTCGGCCTGCTCTACACCGCCGTGCTCCTCCTGGCGGCCATCTCCCTTTTGCAAGCCACCCTCACCCTGCCGGGCATCGCCGGGCTGATTCTCACCCTGGGGGCCGCCGTGGACGGCAACGTGCTCTCCTTTGAGCGCATCAAGGAAGAGCTGAAGCTGGGCAAGAAGTTCCGCCAGGCCATTCCGGGAGGCTTCTCCCACTCCATCGTCACCATCCTGGACGTGAACATGTGCCACCTCCTGGCTGCCGCCGCCCTCTACCAGTACAGCACCGGGCCGGTACGGGGCTTTGCGGTGATGCTGGCTTTGGGGGTGGTGACCTCGGTATTTTCCAACCTGGTCTTCAGCCGCTGGTTGCTGGAGACCATCGCCGAGCGGCGCGAGGTCCGCCCCCCCTACTGGCTCTGGGGCACCCGAATCGACTTCCTCAAGGCCAGCCGCTACGTGACCGCAGCCTCCCTGGGCCTGGCGGTGGTGGCGGCCGGGGTGGTCTTCGTGAAGGGCTTCAACTACGGCATCGACTTCACCGGGGGCACCGCCTTCACCATCCGGGTGCCCGAGAACGTGCGCGCCGAGCAGATTCGAAGCTTCCTGGACGGGGTAGGAATTGCTGAGATCCGGGGGGCTGAGTCGGTCATCACCTCGCTTTCCAGCGTCTCGGGCAACGAGTACTCGGTGCGGGTGCGCCAGGTGAGCGAGACCGAGCGGATTGAGCTGGAGAAAAAGTTCCAGGAAAGCCTCGGGGCCACGGTGCTCCAGTCCGAAACAGTGGGGCCGGCCATCGGGGCTGAGCTCAGGCGCAACACCATCTACGCGGTGCTGATAGGCCTGGCGCTCATCCTCATCTACGTGGCCTTCCGCTTCGACTGGGTCTTCGGGGTGGCGAGCGTAATCGCGGTAGGGCACGACGTGGCCATCGTGGCCGGGATGTACAGCCTGCTAGGCCTCGAGTTCTCCATCCCCACCGTGGCGGTACTCCTGACCATTGTGGGCTTCTCCATCAACGACTCGGTGATTATCTCCGACCGCATCCGGGAAAACCTGAGGCTCATGCGGGGTAAGACCTACTACGAGGTGGTGAACACCTCCATCAACCAAACCCTCTCCCGCACCCTCATGACCTCGCTCTCCACCATGCTGCCCATCCTGGCCCTCTTGTTCCTGGGAGGCCCGGTGCTGCGCGATTTCTCTCTGGCCATCTTCGTGGGCTTCATCGTGGGTACCTACTCGTCCATCTACGTGGTCTCGGCCCTGGTGGTCTGGTACAAGACCCGGGAGGCCCGCAGGGCCAAGCCCAAGGCCGCCTAATAGCCCTCCCCCCAGCCTGGGGGGAGGAGCTTTATTCCCACTCGATGGTGGCGGGCGGCTTGCTGGTGATGTCGTAGACCACCCGGCCTATCTCGGGCACCTGGCGGGTGATCCTGCGGGCCACCTGGTCCAGGAACTCCAAGGGCAGCCGGGCCCAGTCGGCGGTCATGAAGTCCACCGTGGTCACCGCCCTCAGGGCCAGCACGTACCCGTAGCTCCGCTCATCCCCTACCACCCCTACGCTTTGCAGGGGGGTGAGGATGGCCGCGGCCTGGGCCACCTGGTCGTACAGGTTCCACTCCCGCAGGGCCGAGATGAAGATATCGTCGGCGCGGCGCAGGATATCTAGCCGCTCGGGCGTCACCTCGCCCAGGATGCGGATGGCCAGGCCGGGCCCCGGGAAGGGGTGGCGCAGCCGTATGGGCTCTGGCAGGCCCAGAAGCAAGGCCAGCTCCCGCACCTCGTCCTTGAAGAGGTAGCGGAAGGGCTCGAGCAGCTCGAACTCTAGGTCGGGAGGCAGCCCCCCCACGTTGTGGTGGCTTTTGATGTTGGCGCTGCCCTCGCCGCTGCCCGCCGACTCGATGACGTCGGGGTACAAAGTGCCCTGGGCCAGCCAGCGGTAGCCCTGGCCGGAAAGAGCCCGGGCCTCCCGCTCGAAGACCCGGATGAACTCCCGCCCCACCACCCGGCGCTTTTCCTCGGGGTCGGTGACCCCCTTGAGGGCTGAGAGGAACTGGGCCTGGGCCTCCACCACGCGCAAGGCCGGGCCCAAAGGCCGTAGGGCCTGCTCCACCTCCTGCCGCTCTCCAAGGCGCAGGAGGCCGTGGTCCACGAAGACCGCAGTCATCTGGTGGCCAAGGGCACGGTGGAGCAACAGCGCCAGGGTGGAGGAGTCTACCCCCCCCGAGACCGCCAGCAAAACCCGCTCCGTGCCCACCCGGGCCCGCACCTCAGAGATGAGGCCCTCCAGGGTGTGCTCGGGGGTCCAGTCTCGCCTCACGCCGGCCAGCTCCAAAAAGTTCTCCAGCACCTGCATGCCCTTGGGGCTGTGCACCACCTCGGGGTGAAACTGGACGCCAAAGGTGCGCCCGTCGGGGGCGGCGATGGCCGCTATGGGGTTCTCCTCGGTGCTGGCCACCACCTGCCAGCCCGGAGGCAGCTCGGTCACCGCATCGGAGTGGGACATCCACATCTGCACCTCGCCCGAGAGCCCCGCGAAGAGGGGCCCCTCATGCCGGGTGAGCAGGGCCTTGCCGTACTCCCGCCGCCCCGCCCGCTCCACCCGGCCGCCAAAGTGCTGGGCCAGGTACTGCATGCCGTAGCAGATGCCCAGCACCGGCCACCCCTGCTCCAGCACCCCCGGGGCGGGCCTGGGGCTTCGGGGGTCGAAGACCGAGGCCGGCCCACCGGAGAGGATGATGGCCTCGGGGTTTTCGGCCTGGATACGCTCCAGGCTGGCGGTGCCCGGCAGGATGACCGAGTAGGCCCGCAGCTCCCGGATGCGGCGGGCGATAAGGCGGGTGTACTGCGAGCCAAAGTCGAGGATGACCACGCTCATGCCGGTAGCATACGGTGGGCGCTGCGGTTCTCCAAGGCCGCCTAGCGCAGGGCAATGGTCACACCGCCCGGGTGGGGCACCTCGATCAGGGACTCCACCGGTGGGCGTCCAGCCACCAGGACGCGAATCCGGTAAACCCCTGGCTTGTCGAAGACCACGGCGCCAGGCACCTCGGCCAGCTCGCTGCCCAGCGGCATCCTGGAGCCCTCGGGGGCCTCCAGCACCACGATGCGGGCCCGAGCGCCGGGGGGCTCGAGGCGAAACTCCACCGGGTACTG
Source organism: Meiothermus sp. QL-1 (assembly GCF_003351145.1). Taxonomy (NCBI): domain Bacteria; kingdom Thermotogati; phylum Deinococcota; class Deinococci; order Thermales; family Thermaceae; genus Meiothermus; species Meiothermus sp. QL-1. The sequence goes on from NZ_QQSV01000004.1 coordinate 164,441, forward strand.
GGTGGGCTGGGCGGACGGCGCAGTCTGCCCTCGCCACCAAAGCCCCAGGCCCAGAAGCAGGGGCAGAGGAAGCAGCCAAAGCCAGCGCCGGCGGGCGGGGCGGGGTGGGGGGGGCTCGAGCCGCTCTTCCTCTTCCACGCGGATCCGCTTGGGCGGAGGAACATCCGGCAACCTCTCCAGGGGTTCGGCGACCTCTACCACCGGCAAAGCCGCCGAGACAGGAGGCAGTTCGGCCGTTGCCGCCTCGAGCGCCGCCCGCAAAGCCCCCGCCTCGAGCTGCCCTGTGGCATACCCTTCCAGCGCCTCCCGCCAAGGTAGGGCGGGGTAAAGCTCCCCTGCCATCGCTCGCACCGTCTGCAAAAACCCGCCGTAGTCCCAGCGCCGCCCGGGGTGGGGCACCCCCACCCCCGCCAACCATACCCGGCTGCCCCGGGTAAAAAGCAGCTCGGGGCAGATGTATCCTATCGGGATATCCTGGGCTCGAGCCCCCTCCAACACCTCGAGCAACTGCCGCACCCACCGCACCAGCCGCGCCGGTTCCACCTGGCCTGAAAGCCAGACTGCCTGCACGGCCCCCGCTGGCACCTCCGCCACCCAGGTAGCCTCCAGGGCATCCACCCAGGGCAGGGCATGGGCCAGCGGCAGCTTCGGTGGGGTACCGTCAAGCGGGCGGAAGGCCAGCACCTCTAGGCCCGTGCGCGTATCCTGGCCCTCCCAGACCTCTACCCCGCTTTCTTCCAGCAACCCCAAGCGGCCCCGCAACCAGTAGTGGCCCAGGGTTTCCATAGGGCGCAGTATAAGGCGCGCACTTAAGCCTTTTTTGAGGCCGCCGCCCCAAGCCCCTCCTCCAGGGCCAGGGCCTGCTCCAAGGCAGCCTCCAAAGCCCCGGACGGAAGCTCGGGCAGCAGCTCCAGGACCAACCCCCCCAAATCGTGCAGCAGGGCCTTCACCTCGGGGCCGGTCCAGCGCAGATAGGCCTCAAAAGCCCAGTCGGGCATGCCTTCTGGGACCAAACTATTCCAGGGCTGGAAGAAGACCTGCTTCCGCGCCCAAAGGGCTACCACCCCGCTGGCATACGCGTCTTCCTGGAGGCTCAGGTGGCGCCTCAGGGAGGGAAAAAGGGGCTCCCGAGGCAGCTCGAGCCCCGCCAGCCAGTCCAGCTCCTCCACCATAAAAGCCAGCAGGTTCACCCACACCAACCGGTGGGGCTGGGGTCCAAGGAGCAGCAGGCGACCCCCCAGGGCCAGGTCCGCCTCGAGCAGGTGTCTCTTTTGCCCCAACCAGCGCAGAAAGACCCGCCGGGGAACCCGCCCCTGCTGCAACCGGCGCAGGAAGGCCGGCTCGGCCGGGCGTCCAACCCGCAGCTCCAGCACACCCCCATCCTGCCGCCAAACCCGAAGGGCGGGTGTGCCGGGTGCTAAGATTGGAACAGGCTGAAAAGCCCCCCAAGGGCCAAGGCCAGCGCCACCCCCCAGAAGATCCAGGCGGTGCGCTTTTGGGCTGCCCCCTGGGCGGCCAGCAACCAGACCAGGAGCCCCACAAGGGCTGCTCCCAGGGCCAGGGCAAACAGGAGCGGCGACAGGTTGGCCAAAACAGCGCCGAACATCTACACCCCCAGCATAGCTCGAGCCTCAGCGGCCACCCGCTCCGGGGTAAAGCCCAGCCGCGAATACACATCGGCATAGGGGGCGCTGGCCCCGAAGCGGTCTAGGGCCAGCACACGCTGGGCATAACGCTCCCAGCCCAGGCTGGCCCCGGCCTCCACCGCCAGGGTGGGCAGCCCCTGGGGCAAAACGGCCTCGCGGTAGGTCTTGGGTTGGGCCTCGAAGGCCTCCCAACAGGGCAGGGAGACCACCCGTACCGCTATACCCTGGGCCAGCAAAAGCCGGCTGGCCTCGAGGACCAAAGCCACCTCAGAGCCGGTGGCCACGAGGGTCGCCTGGGCCCCTGGGGCCTCGAGCAAGACGTACCCGCCCCGCTCCACCCCCTCGGGCCGCACCCCCTCCAGCACCGGCACCGCCTGGCGGGTCAGAATGAGGGCGGTGGGCCCCTCGGTGCGCTCCAGGGCCATCTTCCAGGCCGCTGCGGTCTCGTTGGCATCCGCAGGGCGAATTACCCACAGGTTGGGCATGGCCCGCAGGCTCATCAGGTGCTCCACCGGCTGGTGGGTGGGGCCGTCCTCCCCCACTGCGATGGAGTCATGGGTGAAGACGAAAATCGTGGGCACCCCCATCAGGGCCGCCAGCCGGATGGCCGGGCGCATGTAATCCGAGAAGACCAGGAAGGTCCCCCCATACGGCCGCAGGGCGCGGCTCAGGGCTATGCCGTTCATAATGGCCCCCATGGCATGCTCGCGCACCCCATAGCGAACGTAGCGGCCCGAAGGGTTGTCGCGGGTAAAATCGGCCATCTCGGGGGTGCGGGTGTTGTTGGAAGGGGTCAGGTCGGCCGAGCCGCCCAAAAGCTCAGGCAGCAGCGGCACCAGTCTTTCCAGCACCTTCCCAGAAGCCGCACGGGTGGCAAGCCTCTCCCCCGGGTTGAAGGCCGGCAGGCTAGCCGCCCAGCCCTGGGGTAGCTTTTGCGCAAGCCTGCGCTGAAATTCGGCTGCCTTCTGGGGGTGGGCAGCGGCAAAGGCCTCGAAGCAAGCCTGCCATTCGGCCTGTGCCTGCTTTCCTCGCTCTGCAACCCGGCGGAAGTCGGCATAGACCTCCTCAGGTATCACAAAGGGGGGATGAGGCCAGCCCAGGTTAGCCCGGGTGGCCGCCACCTTTTCAGGGCCCATGGCATCGGAGTGGGCCTTGGCCTGTCCGGCCAGGGGCGAACCGTAGCCTATGATCGAGCGAACCATAATCAAGCTGGGACGGGAATCGGCCAGGGCCTGGCGCAACGCCGCCCGGATTGCCTCTAGGTCCTCCCCGTCAACCTCCCCCACCACATGCCAGCCGTAGGCCTCATAGCGCTTCCGAACATCTTCGGTAAAAGCCAGGCTGGTGCTGCCGTCGATGGTGACCTGGTTGTCGTCGTATAGAACGATAAGCCGGCCAAGGCCCAGGTGTCCTGCCAGCGAGCTGGCCTCGGCGCTCACCCCCTCCATCAGATCGCCGTCGGAAGCAATCACGTACGTGTGGTGCGCGGCTATCTCCCCGAACTCGGCCACCAGCTTTCGCTCAGCCAGGGCTATGCCCACGGCGGTAGCCAGGCCCTGGCCCAGGGGTCCAGTGGTCACCTCCACCCCTGGGGTGTGGCCGTACTCGGGGTGGCCCGGGGTCTTGGAGCCCCACTGGCGAAAGCGCTTGAGCTCCTCCAGGGGCAGGTCGTAACCGGAAAGGTGTAGAAGGGCATAGAGGAGCATGGAGCCGTGACCAGCCGAGAGCACCAGGCGGTCTCGGGCCGGCCAGGTGGGGTCTAGGGGGTTGTGCCGCATGAACTCGGTCCAGAGAACATAGGCAGTCGGAGCCATGCCCATCGGCATTCCCGGATGCCCCGAACGAGCCTGTTCCACCGCGTCCAAAGCCAGCATCCGAATAGCGTTGATGGAGACGAGGGCTGAAGGGGTCTGGGCCATACCCGGTCATCATAAACAATCCAGGACATTCTTCCCTAGGACACAAGTACTCTCACCCTCCTCTTAGACTCACCCCAAGGGGGCGCTATGGAAGAAAAAGAGCAAAGACCCTTGGGGGCGGTTGTGGTGGTTGCGGTGGTGACCATCTTCATCCTGGCCTTCTGGCTCTTCCACTTCTTCATGCATCTTGCAAGGGGGTAAACCATGGAGCACCAAGAACACGTCATCGAGCGATACGAGCGGGCCTGGATTTTCTTCGGTCTGGCGATGATCACGGCGTTCATCATCCTGGTGGGCTATTTGATGTTGACCATGGGCAACACCAACCCGGTTAGCGTGGGCCGCATCGACCCTACCAAGGTGCGCACCGAAGGCGACTTCGCCAACCCGCGAGTAGAGCAGGTGGGCAACGAGTACGTGGCCTACATACAGGCCTTTTCGTTTGGCTACCTTCCCACCGAGATGCGCTTCAAGGCTGGGCGCAGGGTCACCTTCTACATTACCTCGCCCGACGTCCAGCACGGCTTCCAGGTAGAAAACACCAATATCAACGTGCAGGTGATTCCGGGCGAAATCGCTAAGGTAAGCTACACCTTCACCCGACCCGGCACCTACCGCATCATCTGCAACGAGTACTGCGGCATCGGCCACGCTAGCATGTTGAGCCAGCTCATCGTAGAACCCTAAAGGAGCACCTATGGCCGTCCAAACTCTCACCCGCTTCGACGCCTACGCCGCTGCGCCGGAGAAGAAGTACGCCCTGTACATGATGATGTTGGGCTTTGCCGCGCTGGCGCTGGGCACCTTTTTTGGTCCCCTGCAGGCCTTCAACTACGGTGGCCTCGACCTCTACCCCTTCCTAAAGCCCGTTTTCCAAAACTACTACCAGGGCCTCACCCTGCATGGGGTGCTGAACGCCATTGTCTTCACCCAGCTCTTTGCCCAAACCATTATGGTCTACCTCCCGGCCAGGGAGCTGGGGCTGCGCCCCAACATGAAGCTGGCCTGGCTATCGTTCTGGATGGCCCTAGGGGGGCTTCTGATTGCGGCAATCCCCTTGCTTTTGAACGAGGCCTCGGTGCTCTACACCTTCTACCCGCCCCTGAAGGCCCACTGGGCCTTCTACACTGGAGCCGCCATCTTCGTGCTCTCGAGCTACGTGAGCATCTACCTGGCCCTAGACCTGTGGTGGCGCTGGCGCCGGGCCAACCCGGGCAAGATTACCCCTCTAGTGACCTACATGGCCGTAACCTTTTGGCTCATGTGGCTTCTTGCCAGTTTGGGGCTGGTGGTGGAGGTGCTCTTTCTCATTCCCTGGGCGCTTGGGGTTTTACCCGGAGTAGACCCCCTTTTGACGCGCACCCTCTTCTGGTACACCGGCCACCCCATCGTCTACTTCTGGCTCCTACCTGCCTACACCCTGGCCTACACCACCCTGCCCAAGCTGGCGGGGGGCAAGCTGGTCTCTGACCCGCTGGCGCGGCTGGTCTTCCTCCTCTTCCTGCTCTTCTCTGTTCCAGTGGGCTTTCACCACCAATTCGCCGACCCCGGCATCGCCCCCTACTGGAAGTTCATTCACACCGTTCTTACCATGATGGTCGCGGTGCCCAGCCTAATCACGGCCTTCACGGTGGCGGCCTCGCTTGAAGTAGCGGGCCGGGCCAACGGAGGCAGGGGCCTTCTGGGCTGGATTGCGGCCCTGCCCTGGAGCAACCCCACCGTGCTGGCGTTCCTGTTGGGCTTTTTGGCCTTCATTCCGGGTGGGGCCGGCGGCATCGTAAATGCCAGCTTCAACCTGAACCAAAACGTCCACAACACGGTCTGGATACCTGGCCACTTCCACCTTCAGGTGGGCACGCTGGTCACCATGGCCGCTATGGGCACGGCTTTCTGGCTCATTCCCCACCTCACAGGCAAGCCCCTGGTGGCCCGTGGGCTGGCTGTGGCCTCGCAGTGGCTGTGGTTCATCGGAATGTTCATAATGACCTTTGCCCTGCACTGGATGGGCTTTTTGTACGCCATACCAAGGCGCTCGCACATCGCCGCTAGTCCCCTGGCCATGGAAGCCTACAAGGAAAGCGCGCCCTGGATGGTGCTTAACATCGTTTCTGGAATAATCCTCCTGGTAGCAGCGGTTCTATTCTTCTACGTGATATTTGCCACGGCCCTACAAAGCCGTCGTGAGCCCAGCAAGGTAATGGCCGAGGTGCCCTTTACTGAGGTGATTTCCAAACCCGAGGGCAGCGGCTTGGTGCGCCTAACCGAGCGCGTTGGCTTTTGGTTTGGGTTAGCAGTGCTGCTGGTGGTTTTGGCGTATGGTCCAGTACTCTTCGAGCTATTCACCAATATGAAGCCCGTTCCCGGCATGCGTCTTTGGTAGTTCCCTACTCGAGCTGAAGCCAGAGTGCAACGGTCAAGACCGCGGCTTGGGCAGCCGCGGCTCAGGCTTCAATCCTCACTCGGGCCGAAGCCCGCGTGCGACGCTATCGCGTCCCTTCCGACTGCCGTACCCTCCCCGTAGTTTCAATCCTCACTCGGGCCGAAGCCCGAGTGCGACGTAGCACCCCCACAACCGGTGGAGCTACCGCGGAGGGTTTCAATCCTCACTCGGGCCGGAGCCCGAGTGCGACGACATCGAATCCCTGGAGCACTACCTGGCGGAGCGGGTTTCAATCCTCACTCGGGCCGGAGCCCGAGTGCGACCGGGCCTTTGCAGGGCTGCTTACCGGCCACGACTCTTTGTTTCAATCCTCACTCGGGCCGGAGCCCGAGTGCGACGTCTGCACCCGCTGCGGGCAGTGCGAAAAGCACTGCGTTTCAATCCTCACTCGGGCCGGAGCCCGAGTGCGACTCACAGTAACCCAAACATCACCCTGGGGGTGTATCGTGTTTCAATCCTCACTCGGGCCGGAGCCCGAGTGCGACGAGGCCATTCTCGCGGGCCTGGACACGGACGTAGTGGGTTTCAATCCTCACTCGGGCCGGAGCCCGAGTGCGACTACGGAGGGCTGTCAGCCACCTTCCGGCCCGCTGGGCGTTTCAATCCTCACTCGGGCCGGAGCCCGAGTGCGACAACTGGGGGGAAGCCGGTGCTGACCAAGCCCAAGACCGTTTCAATCCTCACTCGGGCCGGAGCCCGAGTGCGACCTGAGGATGCGATAGACGTCGCTCTTTTTGACTTGGTAGGTTTCAATCCTCACTCGGGCCGGAGCCCGAGTGCGACGGCCAAGGCTGTATGGGTCAGGTTTCACGACCACATCGAGTTTCAATCCTCACTCGGGCCGGAGCCCGAGTGCGACAGGGCTTGGGAGCCGAAACCCACGGTCCAGATTCCCAGTTTCAATCCTCACTCGGGCCGGAGCCCGAGTGCGACCATGTATACGCGGATAACATCCAGATAATGGCGCCTAGAGTTTCAATCCTCACTCGGGCCGGAGCCCGAGTGCGACCAGGCCCTGAGCAACGCGGGCCTCATCGTCCATGTCGTTTCAATCCTCACTCGGGCCGGAGCCCGAGTGCGACGAAGCAGTTGCACTCGGCCTCTGGATGTGGTATACTGGTTTCAATCCTCACTCGGGCCGGAGCCCGAGTGCGACGGCCTCAGTTTAGCGCACGTGCTGGACAGGGCTCAAGGGGCCTTTTGCGCGAACCCCCCCAAAAGGCCCCGGGGGAGATAGGGGGGTGGGGTGAAGCGAAAGCGGATTTTCAAGCTCCCCTAGCCGCTTTCTGCGCTTGCGCGAACCCCCCCGGGTTTTGCCACCCACTTTGGGTCCGCGCAAATGGAGCGGCTACGTTTAGATTACCAAGGGGTCATCAAAGTCGGTATACCTGTCCTGACCATGGACACGCAGATTCTTCTCTCTGCCTCCGGGGAGGATATAAATCCGGAGGCTGTCCTTATCCAGGTCAATGACCTTAAGCAACTTGGCCTCGAGCTCCTCCAGTTGGGCTCGCGTCACCCGGCACTCAAACACGGACATCTGCACCCGCTGCCCGTAGTTTTTGCAGATCCTGGCCACCCGAGCCAGGCGGGTCTGTCCGTCCTCCGAGGTCACGTTCACATCGTAGGTCACCAAGATATCCAGCCGTTCCACGGTTTACCTCGCCAAGAAGGGTGGGTATTGCGGCAGGTCGCCCCGCAGGTAGCGGGCCAGCAGCCGGGCCTGAATGTGGGGCAGCAGGCCCACGGGAACGGGCTCTTTGAAGAGAGGGTGCTGCACCGTCTCCTGCCTGCGGTTTTGGAAGGCCGTGATCACCACCTTGCGCCCCTCCTCGTTCAGGAACACGGCCCCACCCGGACGTTCTTCAAAGTGCTTGCGGGTCAGCTGCTTTCGGTTGAGGAGGGTGAGGGCCAGCCGGTCAGCCCACCAGGCCCGGAACTCCTCCATCAGGTCCAGGGCCAGGGCATTGCGCCCGGGCCGGAGGGCATGCAGAAACCCTCCTTGCGGATCAAGGCCTACGCCCTCCAGGGCTGCGGTGCACTGGGTGAGCAGGAGAGCGTAAACAAAGCCCAGAAGCGCATTCACCGGATCCCGCGGGGGGCGTTTGTTGCGCCCATTAAAGCTGAAGTCCTCCGTGAGTAGAAGGTCGCCAAAGGCGGCGAAGTAAGCGCTGGCGGCATTGCCCTCCACGCCACGGACCTCGTCCAAAGAGCGCGCCTGAGGCAATGCCCGTAGGGCCGCCTCGTGCTCAGCGAGGGCCCGAACCAGTGCCTCGGTTTCCCCCCGTTCGCGCACCGCCCTCTGCAGGACCAGGCGGCTATTCCTGAGCTTGCCCTCCACAAAGCGCCCGGCCAGGTACAGGCGGGTGGAGGGCGTATCCAGGGCCCGATACTGGGCCTGGCGGAGGAGCACGTTGCCCGAAACCGGGGGGGCAAGCCGGCCAAAAAAACGGCCCGACTCGGTGAACCAGGCCACCTCAATGCCGTCCTGGGCACAGCGCTGGAGCAAAAAAGGCGAGATGAGCACATTGCCGAATACCACCAGCCCGCCCAGGTGGTGCAGGGGGACGTTGCGGAGGGTTATCTCCTCGTGCTGGATGCGCAGGGTGTCGCCCTCCAGGCGGAGGTAGACCCCCTGGGTCTGGACGTACAGGGTATTCAGCAGCTCAGAGACCATCCTCCAACCCCTTCAGGGCCTCGGGCAGGTGGGGCATGCAGACAGCCAGCAGGGAGCAGTGCTTGCAGCGGGCATCGGCGGCGGGCGGGGGGAGGCGCTCTTGCCCCAAAAGGGCCCGCAGGGCCTCGAGGGTGGCCAGGGTGGCGGCCCGGAGCCCGGGGGTAAAGGCCACCTCCCGCCGGCGCCGTTCTGCCCTGCTAAAGATGGCCCCCACGGGTACGCTCAGGCCGAACATCTCCTCGAGGCACAGGGCCTGGGCGCAGAGCTGGACCTCAGCGGCCCTTTGGGCAAGCTCGCGGGGCCATCTGCGGCCCACCTTGTGCTCCACCGGGTAGGGCACCCCCTCCAGGAACTCCACCACGTCCGCCCGGCCCACCAGGCCCAGCCGCTCCGACCAAAGGGGCAGGGCCCGCTCCACCCGGACCCCTTCGCGCAAGAGCCCTTCGGGGAGGTCCACCTCTTCGTGGGCCCGGGCCCCCCGCAGGGTGTACTCGTTGTCCTCCCACTCCCCCTCCAGGAGGATCAGGGCCGCCCGGCGGGGGCAGTAGGTGTACTGGGCCAGGGCGCTGATGGGGAGGGGCTCCTGGGAACCCCCGGGGTCCTCCAGGGCCTCGGTCAGAAGCTCATCCTCCCCGTCCACCTAACCCTCCTAGGGAGCTAAACCTCTGGGGGAAAACCTTCTGCCCCGTGCTGCTGGAGGCAGTTAAGCTGGAAAAAACCGTTGCCAGAATGAGCCGGCCCATATCTACGCCCTCGGGGATCCCATCCCTTCAGGGCATTCAAAGTTCATCCCACGGATAACATCCCTGAGCTTGTCTATTTTCTCCCTGAACTCCTGGGGTATGGACTCCTTCCCTCGGGGACTCTCCCGGAAGCCAAAGTGCATCAGGTCATTGCGCAGGTTCCCCAGGTCCCTCCAAAGCTGGATGAAGTCCTTCCACTCTTCCGGGGTCTCGGTTTCCCCCTTTACGCAACTGTTAAGCCATCCTTCAGCCTCTTTCCGACTGTCGAAGCTGATAGGATACCAGGAGCCCTGCCTTCTGTACTGGGCAAAAGACACCATCCACTCCCTGGCCAGGCCCAGGGCCTTCTCAAACTGTTGGTTTTGCAGAAGCCAGAGGACTAAGGCAAAGTTTTGCCGCAGGTAGTCCTCCTGAGAGTAGTCCTCCTGAGAAGGGCTTTTCTTCAGGGCCAGATGGCCCAGCATGTCCTTGAGGCGGGGCAAAAGCAGCTTGAGAGGCTGATGCTGGGGCTTCCATGCTTCCTTTTGAGCCTCTCCTAGGCTACCCAGGGTTTCTCGGGCCACTTCCCCGATCTCCAAGGCCCGGTTCGCGGCAAGGGCCGAGGAAAGCGAACCCAACCCTTTCACAGCTGTATTTAAGTGGGTATTTACAGGTTTCTCACCCCTTGCCTCTACTAAAGGCTGAAACTTTCCCGCATCCCCTGTTTCCAGAAAGTACTGGCTAGCAGTGGCCCAGTCCAGCATAGACACGAATGGAGTCAGATCAAACACTGGGGCACTCGAGTCGGTTTTGGCCTCATAGGCGCCGTAAAGCACATACTTTAACACAACCCCCTTAGCTATTCGCAAAAAACTGACTGCCAGCAACGCCAGAATAGGCAGCGAGCGAAACCCATGTGTTATGTCCAGCACCAGTTCGGTCCCTTCGGGAATCTCTTCCTGAATGATGTTGAAAATTTGCCAATATTCGGCCTCATTTTGCCCAGAGGGAATATCTATCAACTTTGCCCCTGTAAGCTCCTGCAAAATGTCTTCGCCGTGTTTATTTTTAGCCTCTTCTGTAACACAAATCAACAGCTGGGCTTCAGGAAACCACTCCTTCAACGAAGACTGAAAGAAGCGGTGGGGCCGGGCCTTACAGCCATCCCAGATGTACTCAACTTCTTGATAGTTACCCGTCCCGAGCATCGAAAGAATTATCATGTTTCCTCCAGTAGGGTTTGAATTTTCCGACAGCGGCTTTTTGTCATATCCCAGCGCTTCATAGCTTCCAGATGAGCCTTAATGGCCTCAAGGCTTGACCTTCTTACGGCTGGTTCTAAAAACTCGATCTTGGGGAGATAGTTGTCTATTTTGGATAGCGCAGAGGCATCATTGACCTGCTCTAGAACTTCTCGAGTTTGTCTCTCGACTTCTTCCACGCGCTCCTCCAGCGATTCCAGCCTCTCAGGAACTGTGATCCTGAAGTCCCCAAAGTACCCATACCCCGCGTTGGTCTTCCCCCCCAGGCCCAGGTGCTCCAGGCCCCACTTGAGCATCTCGGCGGCCTTGTAGGGCCAGTCCTGGGCGTTTTCCGCGGGGCAGGTGATGGGGATATGGAACCTCACCCCCGGCCTTACGGAGAGGAAGGCCACGGGGTTGGGATCGTCAAAGTCGGTGGGCCAGGCCTGCCTTCCCCGGCTCCTGTAGTACACCGGGTGGTGCACGGCGATCACGTCCTGCTGGAAGGGCTTTTCGCTCTGGGGGTCCAGCCAGCCGTCCCAGTAGACCAGGTAGGCGGCACTCCCCTGCTTCTTCCCCTTGGGGTCGGGGCCTTCCCCCAGCAGGACGGCCTTTTCCTCCTGGCTCAGGCCATAGCGCTCGGCCACCCGGCGCAGGAGGCCCTTGAGGGCGCTCCCCGGCAGGTAGGGCACGCCGTAGGTGTGGTGGAGGGCCAGGCCGTTTTCCAGAGGGCTGCTGTTGCCCAGGCCGATGGCCAGGGGGGTGCGGGTGGCGGCCTCGAGCCAGACCGCTCCTCCCAGGGAGCGCTGCCAGCGTGCAAAGGCGTCCCGGTACACCGGTGGGACCGGGGTATTGGCGATGTGCTTTAGGAGCTCCCGGACGGCCTCCTTTTGGTCGTCGTGCTCCAGCAGGTAGCGCTGCAGGGCCAGCCCCGCGTGGGAAGGCGGGGAAAGATCCAGCCTACTCGCCCTCATCGCGTCCTCCCGTGTGCACGCCCAGCACGCTGGCGGCAAAGCGCTTGAAGTACACCCAGGCGGAGAGCACGCGGCGGGTGTAGTGCATGTAGCCGATAGCGTCGGCCTGCTGCACGGCCTGCAGAGGGTCCCTCACGCCCAGGATCTGGGCCACATGCTCCAGGAGAAGCCGGTGAGCCCGGCCCCGGCTGTCCTCCTTGCGGGCCTTCTCCGCGCTGAAGGCCAGAGCCTGGCAGAGGCCGCTCTGGCGCACCAGGATGGGGAAGCTGTGGCACAGGCTCCCGTAGATGTTCTTTACCTCCTCGTGTTCTACCTCCAAGCTGCTCACCAGCTTCAGGGCATTTTTCATATCTTCCTGAGCGCGGGTCACAAGTTTCACGCCCCACCCCCTAGCCGCCGCAACAGCCCCCGCCCCACGCTGGCCTGTCCGCCGAGCTGGAGGTAGGGGCGTTCCAGCTCCTCAAACCCATGGGTTCCTATGGCGAAGCAGGAAAAGACCGTCTCCGCGGGAATGGCCTCCTCGTGCCAGAGCCCGCCCTTGACCACGGTCTTGGATTCGGGGTTCAGTTTGACCCGGGCGATGATCTCCACGCCCATCTCGCAGAAGTAGCTGAATACGTCGTCGTGCACCAGGGCGAAGCGCTCCTGGAAATAGCCGGCCTCCGGGCCGAAAACAAGCAGCCCCAGCTCCTCCGCCAGGTCCTTCACCTTCCCTACCCGGGCTTCCAGGTCTATGTCCTCCAGGATGACCTGGCCCTCGTGCACGATGGCGGGGTTTGCCCCCAAGAGGGCCTCGGTTCTCCCAGGGGTGGGTATCACCGCCTGCAGGGGGGAAAGCCCCAGGGCCTTCTGATCGCGCCTAAGCCGCTCCAGCACCAGGGGGCAGGTGAGGAAGGCAAAGGTGCCCGCATAGGCGCGCACGGGCAGGAAGAGTACCCGGGCGTCGGTGAGGCTGAGCTCAGCCGCGCTTTCTAGAGAGCCAAAAACCCGGTTGGCCTGCTCGTCCTCCCGCCCGTCCCGCAGCACCCCCTTAAGGCTGCTGGCGGGGATGAAGGGAAAGCCCGTGGCCACCTCCCGGGCCACAGGAAGGTCCACCACGCTGCCCGAGTCCTGCCCCGTGCCGGGGTGTACGGGCGTAAGGGCCTGCCAGAAGATCAGCTTCGCTTTTTCCGCCATGTTCACCACACTCCCCACATGGCCAGTCCAAAACCGTCCTTGCGGTCTTGCTCGTGGTCGCTCACAGGCCTGAGCCAGCTTTCTAAAAGATCCGCGGGGTTCCCCTGCTCCACCTCAAAGAAGTACACGCTCCCCGCCGGCACCATCCAGCGCACCGGCTTGGGCCGGTTTTGCCGGAGGTTCCAGCCGCTCACCGCCTCCCGCCGCCCCACCGCGGCCGCCACCAGCCTTAGCCTCACCTTGCTGAGTCCCCGGGGCAGGTGGAGCGCCCCGCTGCCCGACCGTTCGATCCAGCCCGGCCTCCAGCCCCCCTCAAAGAGGGCTGGTGTGGCCAAAATGAGCCGCACCCTGGCCCCGGGGCCCAGCCCCCGGAAGCGCTCCTGGATGCTCTTCGGGCAGTCCCACCAGGCCCCCGAGAGGTCCTCCCTGATCCGCACCGTCACCGGGCGGCGCTCACCCCCCAGGTGGCCCACAGGGGCTACCCCCATGCCCTCGGGCAGGGAGAGCCGCACCCGCAGGGTGGCGGGCCGGTAGGTCTCGGGGTCTTTACCCATCTCCAGGGGGCGGTAGGCCACGCTGTAGAGCTGGCCCTCCCTGGCCTTGCCCCTCACGGGGTCCATGGCCACGTGGACCCGGGTCTCCGTGGGAAGGCCAGGGATCCTCTCCGGCACCAGGTCCTCCCCCAAGAGCCAGCGCTCCATGTCCTGGGCCCTCCAGAAGTGGTACCTGGATTCGGGCTTGACGTCCTGGGTGACCTCCAAGGGCAGCATCCCCTCCGGCAGGTCGCACCCCGCCCCTTCGGGAGGGGTAAAGGGGCGTAGCCTCATAACCCGGAGATCCCCATTTCCATCTTTGTAAATCACCCCGTCCAGGGGTGCGGGCAGCAGAACCTCCTCTTCCCGGGCCAGAAGGGGCCCCGAGACCTGGAGGGCGTGGAGGTCCTGGAGCACCTCCTGGCCCCAGCCCCTGCCCAGGGCCTTGCCGATCTGGGTGCGCACAAAGCCAGCCACGGTGCCCGGCAGGGGCAGGGGCAGGCTCCGGGCGGCAGTCTCGGTGCCGTCGGCGGCGGTGAAGGGCCGGCCGTCGCGGAAGAGCAGGGGGCTCAGGGCGTGGATCTCAAGCACCCGTTCCGGCATGGGCTTCCTCCTCGCGGATGCCGCTCAAAAAGCGGGCGATGATGAGCTGGTCTACAAACCCCAAGAGGGCCTTGCGATAGGCAGGGGTGTCCTCCTTAGGGAAAGGGATCTTCAGGCCGCGGGCCTCCTTGCGGTTCAGGATGCGCAGGGCTTCCTGATAAAGGTAGTCGGCCCGCATGTCGTCCTGCCACTCCTGCACCAGGTCCCGCAACTCGTGGGCCAGGCCCCGGGTGATGGCGCGGGTTTTGTAGGCCTCCAGCAGCTCATCCCAGGTGAGCCCGTCCCAGGGCTGTACCACGGTGATGGGGGCACCCCCCCGGGTGTGCAGGGCCACGGCCAGGGCGTTGCGCCCCCCGTTCTTGGCAGCCTTCTCCGCCTCCCGGGCATTTTCCAAGGAGATGGAGAGGGGTTCGCGGTAGTGCACGATGGCCACGCCGGCGGAAAGCGTGCCCCCCACCCGGCGGCGAAAGTCCTCGGAGAGAGCCTGGGCGCAGGCCACCGCGCGGTTCACCGGCAAAAAGGCCAGCACATCGTCCCCGCCCGAGTAGACCATGAAGCCGTGGTGCTGTAGCACAATCTTTCGGGCCGCTTGGGCAAACCCGTCCAGGGTCTTGGAGAGCCTGCGGTGGGCCTCCGGGTCCTCCTGACGGCCGATGAGCTCCCCCATGCGGTCCCCGTCCGCCACCAGGATGGCGAAGTAGGGCTGGGGTTCTGGGATGTGGTCCTCCTCCTCGCCCCAGCGCTCCTCCGGCATGGCCTCGGGCCTCCAGGAGCGCCGGGCCATGGTGCGGGTGTCCACCACCGTCTGGGACCTGAGCACCCCGTAGCAGCGCTTGAGGAGGGAGATGGCGTCCAGGTATTCGGTAGGCTTGATGCGCAGGGGACGGTAGGAGCCGTCGGGCAGGGGAATGCTGGCGTCAGCCCAGTTCCGGGGGTCTATCACCGCCGCCCGGGAGGGGTCCAGGGGGGACTTGGGCACCCCCTCGTCCTCTTGCCGGGTAGGGGCGAAGTCCCGCAGGGCCTTGCGCCCAGCCAGGAGGCGCTCCACCTGAAGCCGCGCCTCCTTGTAGGCCTCTACGCTGGGCAGGGGAACCCAGGCGGCGTAGAACTCCAGGAAGTTCCCGAGCTGCTCTTTGGTCCTCGCTTGGTCAATGAGGTTTTGGTACTTAGCGGGGAGTTTGCCGATGGTCTCGTCCCAGAGCTCCAGGAGCCTTTTCTGAACAGCCCTTTTGGTCTCCTCGGCAAGCCGCTTCGGGTCCCCCTCCACCTGGGCCAGGATCTTGTTGGCCCCGTCGGCGTCCTTGTCGGCGGGGAAGATGAGCTGGGCGCCCTTTGAAGCCAGAAACTGGGCCGCGCACTTGCTCAGCTCCTGCAGGATTTGCGACCCCGCATAGAGGTCGGCGGTGCGGCGGGCGGCGGCGATGAAGTCCTGCACCGGGCCGAGGGCGATGGATACCAGGTAGCTCATAGGCGCACCTCCTGGGTGAAGCCCTGCAGGTGGGCGGCCTTGCGGACGGCCTCGAGGGGGTCGCGGGCCTCGAGCGCATCCAGCACAGGGTCGTCGTCAGGAACCTGCAAAGTGAGTTCTTCTCCATTGACCCTGATTCTTGTGGGGACGGGCGCATTGAGGATGATGACCGCAGGCCGAATGCTGCCATCCGCAAAAACAATCGGCTTCAAAATAACCGGCGAGGCCATGCGTCTGCCGCCGGTGTGAACCGCCTCGAGGGTGCCGCTGAAGCTCTTCCCAAGGCGCTGGTAGACGATGGGAAGCCCCAGGTAGGGCTTGGCCAGGGCAATCTGCTTCTGCCCGTGCTGGAAAGCCAAAAGGGTTTGGTGATCCAGCCACTTGCCCCCGGCCATGGGGGTGTAGGCCATCGTTTCGTTGGTCTTGGGGTCTTCCACGAAATGCCCTTTGCGGAAACGCGCCCAGAAGCGGCCCAGCTCCCGCCAGGCGGCATGCCCCTTGTAGGGGTCCTTGGCCTCGGGCCTGCGGGCCGGGCCCAGGCGGACCACCGCCCCGGCCAGGGTGGTGTGGCAGACCTCCTTGGGGGGTTGGACGGAGAACCACTCCCTGAGCTGCTCTGGGCTGGAGGGCAGCCAGTCCTTGAGGTCCTCCGTGACCTCGAGGGCTCCCACCCCCCGCCGGGTGCGGGCCCCGATGCCCCCGAAGGCAATCCAGGCCCGAATAGCACGGCGCAGGTGCTCCTTCTCGGACTCGGCGAGGTTAAGGGTGAGCTCGAGGGTGAAGGCCACGCTCTGGAGACCGAAGGCCTCAGGGGTGTTCTCCCTTTTGTTCTCGTTGAAGGGGTGGAGGAAAAACCGCTCCATGGGGCCGGTCCTGGCGGTGCCCCGGTCGGGCACCAGGTCGGAGGGCCTCACCTCCTGCTCCCCCCTTTGCTCCACCACCCGCAGGGCCACCCGGCCATACCTTTCCGCACTCCCCCAGATCTCCTCCTCCGCCCGGAAAAGCTCCTCCGCCGTGGCGTAGCGCGCCCCCGCCGTGGCCCGCCACCAGAAGCGCAGGTGTCCCCGCACGCTGGCGGCGCGCACGGGGTTTTCCCGGTCCACCTCCCGGGGGATGGCACTGCCCCCGAACATGGGGGTGATGGTCCTCAGCGTGACGACTCCCCGTTCTGAAGAACGGGGCTTCGCGGTTCTCACGGGACGGCCCTTGCCGTATCCATCCCCGCAGGCTCCGTCCGAGCCCTGGCCAGGATGTTCAGCGCTGCGGCCACGTCCCGGTGCTGGTGGGCGCCGCACTGGGGACAGGTGTACTCCCGCACCCAGAGAGGGCGTTTTTCTCTGTAGCCGCACACCGGACAATCCTGGCTGGTGTATTTTGGGTCTACCCTGACTACCCGCCTACCAGCCTCTGCCGCTTTGTAGGCGAGGATGGCGAGAAACCGCGACCAGCCCGCGTCCAGCACCCCCTTGGCGGTGCGGGAGCGGGCCAGGCCGAGGACGTTCAGGTCTTCATGGACGATGGTTCCATACCTGTTGACCAGGCGCCGGGCCAGCCTGTGGTGGAAGTCCCTGCGCTGGTTGGCGATTTTCCGGTGGAGCTTTGCCAGCTCCCTCTTCACCCGGTTCCAACGATAGCCCCCCCTCTTCTTCCTGGATAGCTCCCTCTGCTTGCGGGCAAGCCG